>PXES01000149.1 GCA_003564655.1 Paracoccaceae bacterium | reverse complement strand
CGGCGAAGTTGATCCCGAAGCCCACGCCCTGCGAGGCGCCATAGCTGACCGAGAAGCTCAGCGAGCCGGTGGTCGTCTCTTCCACATCGACATCGACAACGGCCTGGTCGGGGGCCGAGCCCTGCCGCGGTTCGACAACGACATCCGAGAAATAGCCCAGCGCGCGGATGCGTTCCGCTGCCTCGCGGATCTCGCGCGGGTTCAGCGGGTCGCCCTCGGCGGTGCGGAACTGGCGCCGGATCACCCGGTCGAGCGTTGTGGTGTTGCCCTGAATGTCGATGCGTTCGACGAACACCCGCTCGCCACGCACGATGGCGAATTCCACATCGATGGTCTGGTTGCGATTGTCGCGGGTAAAGCGCGGCTCGGCGCGGATGAAGCGCAGCCCGCGCTGATCGGCCAGCCGCTCGATCCGGGCGATGTTCTGATCCAGCACCGTGGGCGAGAAGACCGTGCCCGGACGCAGGCGCAGCTCGGCCTCGTAATCGGCGGGGTCGATCCCCTCGACCTCGCTGACAACCGAGATGTTGCCGAAGCGGTATTGCAGCCCCTCGCGCAGGTTGAAGGTGATGAAGAAGCCGTCCCGCTCGCGCGCCATTTCGGTATTGACCGAGAGGATCTCGAAATCGACAAAGCCGCGCGACTGGTAGAAATCGGTCAGAAGCTGGCGGTCAAGCGCGATGCGTTCGGCAACAAAGGTGTCGCGTTGCACGATCCAGCGGAAGAGGCCGGCCTGCTTGGTGTTCACCACCTGCCGCAGCCGGTAGTTCGAGAAGGCCTGGTTGCCAACGAACGAGAGACGCTCGATCTCGCCCATGCCGCCCTCGCGGATCTCGAAGGCCAGGTCCACGCGGTTGTCGCCGCGCGGGATGATCTGCGGCGTGACCTCGGCCGCCGTGCGCCCGCGGTCGGCGTAAAGCCGGGCAATGGCGCGGGCGTCGGCCTCGACCTGGGCGGGCTGCAACATCCGGCCCGAACGGGTCTGTACCACCTCGTTCAGGGCGTCGTCATCGACGCGACGATTGCCTTCGTAGTTGACGATCCCGATCATCGGGTATTCGCGCACGGTGATGCGCAGCGTGCTGCCCTGCGGGACGACATCGACCTCTTCGAACAGCCCCGAGGCCGTGAGACTGCCGACCGCGGCATTGACCTGCGCCGCCGAGACCGTCTGCCCCGGCGCGATTCCCGCAATCCCGCGGATGGTGGAATCATCGACGCGGGAATTGCCCTCGATCACGATGTTGCTGAACCGGCTTTGTGCCTCGGCGCTGGTGCCGAGGACCGAAAAAGCAAGAATTAACAGGCCGATGACCGCTGCGAAAAGCCTGTGCGCCCGAGGCGCTTCCCCTTCCGCGACCGTCGGCCCCGTCCCCCATATTCCGTGCATGACGGGCCCCGTTCTACCGCATTTTTGTTTCTCTTTGCGTATCGGGGAAGTGATGCCTTGTCAAAGCAATCGGGAGGGGGTGATGCGCGCGCACCACAGCCAGGCGCCCGGGGTCCTGACGGGCCGGGCGCACGGGCTGTCTGTTGAGGCGAGGAGGGAACGGGGTGCGACGGCGCGATCAGCGATACATCTCGACCGGGCCGTAGCCCAGAAGCACCGAGAAGAGGCTCGCGAACCCCATGCTGAGCGCTATGAACAGGACGACCAGAACCCGGTCCTTGATATCGGTCCATACCAGTTGGACGTTGCGCATTTCGACCGCAAGAATAGCCATGGCCATCTCCTTTCACGCCAGCTTTGACGGCAGAAAAAGGCAAGATTGCGGCACCGCGCGGGCGATTGCGTGGAGATTGCGCCTCAGCGGCAGGTCAGGTCGCTGAAAAGCGCGATGGCGAACAGCGTCAGCCCCAGCCCCAGGCCGATGGTGATCATCACCTGCACGGCGCGGTCACCGGCCGGGCGGCGCATCACGGCCTCGTAGGCGTGGAACACCAGATGACCGCCATCCAACGGCGGAATCGGGAACAGGTTCAACAGCCCGATGGCCACCGACAGCACGGCGATGAACCACACGAACTCGACCAGCCCGTCGCTGGCTGTGGCAACCGACGCCTCGGCAATGCCGATGGGGCTGGAGAGGTTGCAGGGGCTGATCTGGCCCACCACCATGTAATACAGCCCCTCGACCGAGGTGCGGATCACCTGCCAGATCTGCGAAGCGGCAATTCCCGAAGCCTCGGCCATGCCGGGGCTGCGCGTGTCATATTCGAACACCGCCCCCGAGGTCAGGCCGATCAGGAAGCGCGTCTCGAAGCCACCGCCGGGCAGTGGCAGATCGGTGCTGCGCGGCTCGAGCACGAGGTCGAGTTCCTGCCCGCCCCGCCAGACACGCAGATCAAGCGGTTCGCCGCCCGATTCGGCCACCAGGTCGCGCAGTTCGCTGAACGTTGCGATGTCCTGCCCGTCCACCGACAGGATCACGTCGCCGCGCTGCATCTCGGCCGCGCGCGCGGCCGATTGCAGCGCAATGCTGCCTGCCAGCGGCGGTTGCGGATGCGGCCCCGTCACCTCGGTCACGCTGCCATCCCGCTCGACCGTATAGCGCAGCACGGGCTGGGCGGGCATCTCGGCGGCGCTGTCCATGAAATCGCCCAGGCTCTCGACCGGGACACCCTCGACCGCGATGATCCGGTCGCCGGGGGACAACTCGAAAGGTTGCGCAGGCAGCGGCGTGATCTCGCCGACGATGGGTTCATCCACCGCGAGCCCCTCATACATCAACAGACCGGCGAAGACGAAAAAGGCGAAGATGAAGTTGAACACCGGCCCCGCCGCGACTGTCGCCGCGCGCGCCCAAAGCGGGGCGCCATGCATGGTGTGCCGCTTCTCGGCCGCCGACATCTGCGCCATGCCCTCGGTATCCTTGCTGGACACCGCGCTCGAATCACCCGCGAATTTCACATAGCCGCCCAGCGGAATGGCCGCGATCTGCCACACGGTCCCGCGCTTGTCAGTGCCGCTGGCCAGCACTGGCCCGAAGCCGATCGAGAACACGTCGGCGTGGATGCCCGACCAGCGGCCGACGATGTAGTGGCCGTATTCATGCACTGCCACGATGATCGACAGGACAATGACAAACGCAGCAATCGTGTAAAAGAAATTGCCGAAGCCCGGCAGCAGCCCGATCAGGTCCACACCCTATCCCCTTTATTCGCGCGCCAGAGCGTTGTGTCCCGCCGCGCTCCTGCTCATGCCATCCGCAGTACCAGCGTGCGCGCGGCCTCACGCGCCATCTGGTCCATTGCCTGCACCGTTTCAAGCGTAGTTACCGGCGCAGTTAGGCACGAGTCGGTCAAAAGCTGGTCAATTGTGCGTTCCACCAGCCGCGCCATGTCCAGATAGCGCAGCCGCCCGGCGATGAATTCGTCAAGCGCCACCTCCTTGGCGGCGTTGAAGGCCGCGCCCGCATGGCCGCGCATCTCCATCACCGCGCGCGCGAGCCGCAGCGCGGGAAAGCGCACCGGGTCGGGGGCCTCGAACTGCAAGGCGCCGATCGCCGCGAGGTCAAGCCGCGCCACGGGCAGCTTGGCCCGGTCGGGCCAGTTGAGCGCATAGCCGATGGCGTGGCGCATGTCGGGCGCGCCCAGATGCGCCATCAACGCCCCGTCGCGAAACCCGACCAGCGCGTGGATGATGGATTGGGGGTGAATCACGGCCTCGATCTGGTCCGGCTCGAAACCGAAAAATTCTCGTGTTTCAATGAGTTCCAGCGCTTTGTTAAAGAGAGATGCCGAATCGATCGTGATGCGCTGGCCCATCGACCAGTTGGGGTGGGTCATCGCCTCAGCCAGCGTCGCATGCTCCAGCCGTTCAAGCGACCAGTCGCGAAACGGCCCGCCCGAGGCGGGGATTATCACCCGCTCGACCGCGCCAGTATCCTCGCCCACCAGCGCCTGGAACACGGCGGAGTGCTCGCTGTCGACCGGCAGGATACGCGCATCATGGCGCGCGGCTTCCGCCATCATCAGTGGCCCGGCGGTCACCAGCGATTCCTTGTTGGCGAGCGCCAGTGTGGCCCCCTGCGCCAGCGCCCGAAAGCCCGGCGCCAGCCCCGCCGCGCCGACAATGGCCGACATCACCCAGTCGGCGGGGCGGTCGGCCGCGTCGATCAGCGCCTGCGTTCCGGCGGCGGCCTCGACCCCGCTGCCCGCCAGCGCCTCTTTCAGCGCGGCGTAGCAGTCGTCATGCGCAGTAACCGCGATTTCCGCCCCCAGGCTGCGCGCCTGTTCGGCCAACCGTGCGACATTGCGCCCGCCGGTCAGCGCAACAGCCTGAATATCATCACGCCGCGCCAGCAGGTCAAATGTGCTTTCGCCGATCGAGCCCGTGGCGCCGAAGACCGAGACGCGCATCGCCTAGCACCCGGCCCCGGCGCACCGCAGCGCCGCCAGCGCCCCGACCTCGTTCAGCAGCAGCACCATCAGCGCCGCCGCGATCATCGCGTCGAACCGGTCCATCACCCCGCCATGGCCGGGGATAAGGGTCGAACTGTCCTTGACCCCGGCGTGGCGCTTGATCGCGCTCTCGGCGATGTCACCCGCCTGCCCCGCCATCGCCACGACGACCGAAACCGCGACCAGCCCCGCGCCCGCCCCAAGCCAGCCCATAAAGGCCGCGCCGATGGCACCCGCGACAAGCCAGCCCGCGACCGTGCCCGACCAGGTCTTTTTCGGGCTGACGCGCGGCCAGAGCTTCGGCCCGCCGATCAGACGCCCCGCGAAATACCCCGCCATGTCCGAGCCGATCACCACCAGCACCAGCCACAGCACCCATTCCCAGCCGAACGCCCCGCGCAGCGCGATCAGCCCCAGCCCCGCGAACAGGATCAGCGCCAGATAGCCGCCGGCCATCCAGCGGTCGACCGGAAAGCGCCACGCCAGCAGCACCACGGCCAGCGCCACCGCGCCCAACAGCCAGCCGCCCGTCAGTTGCAGCGTGAAGACCAGAAGCGCCACTGCGGCGGTGAAGCCCGCCGCCTCGGCCTTGCCGAAGGGGGCGTCGTGGTCGAGCATGCGCGTGAGTTCCCACACCATCGCGCCGCACAGCACGCAGACAAGCAGGGCAAAGACCAGCCCGCCCGCCCAGACCGCAGCGATGCCGATGGCGGCCATCGCCACCCCCGACAGCGACCGGGCCCACAGATCGCCGAAACTGCCGCTTGCAGCACTCATGTCACGACGCCGCCGAAGCGGCGTTCGCGGGCGTGAAAGGCATCGAGGATCTGACGCATCGTCTCGGGCGTGAAATCGGGCCACAGGACAGGGGTAAAGACGTATTCGGAATAGGCCGCCTGCCACAGCAGGAAGTTCGAGACCCGCGTCTCGCCCGAGGTGCGCACCACCAGATCGGGGTCGGGCACGAAGGACGTGTCGAGATAGCGCCCGATCAGCGCCTCGCAGACCTCTTCCGGCGCCAGCGTGCCATCGGCGACATCCTGCGCCATGGCGCGCGTGGCGCGGGCAATCTCGTCCCGGCCACCGTAATTGATCGCGACCTGCAGGAAAAAGCGCGTGTTGTGCGCGGTCTCGGCCTCGACCCAGTCGCACAGCGCGCTGAGCTTGGGGTCAAGCCGCGAGCGGTCACCGATGAAGCGCAGGCGCACGCCCTCGCGGTTCATGCGCCCGGCCTCGCGCTTGATGTAGCGCGCGAAAAGCGACATCAGCCCCAGCACTTCCTCGGTCGAGCGTTTCCAGTTCTCGGTCGAGAAGGCATAGAGCGTCAGGTAGCGGATCCCCAGCGACGGGCAGGCCGAGGCGAGTTCGCGCACCCGCTCGGCCCCCTTGCGATGGCCGACCAGCCGGGGCCAGCCGCGATTCGCCGCCCAGCGACCGTTTCCATCCATGATGACCGCGACATGCAGATCCGTCGCGGGAACAGGTTCGGGGCCGTGTGGGACGCGGTCAAAGGTCATGAAATACCGTCGGCTCGGGGCGGGCAGGCTCAGACCTGCATGATCTCGGCCTGTTTGGTGTCGAGTTGTTTATCCACCATGCCGATATAATTGTCGGTTAATTCCTGAATCTCGTCGGACCAGAGTTTCTGCTCGTCCTCGCTCATGCCGTCGGCCTTGGCCTTCTTGAGCTGGTCCATCCCGTCGCGGCGCACATTGCGGATCGCGACGCGGGCATGTTCGGCATATTGCGCGGCCACCTTGGTCAGCTCGCGGCGGCGTTCCTCGTTCAACTCGGGGATCGGCAGCATGATGATGGTGCCGTTCAGCTGCGGGTTGATGCCAAGGCCCGATTCCCGGATGGCCTTTTCGACCTTGCCGACCAGTCCCTTGTCCCAGACATTGATGGTGACCATGCGCGGCTCTGGCACGTTGACAGTGCCGACCTGGTTGATCGGCGTCATCTGGCCATACGCCTCGACCTGCACCGGCTCCAGCATCGAGGCCGAAGCACGGCCCGTGCGCAAAGAGGCGAATTCGGTGCGCAGCGACGCAATCGCCCCATCCATGCGGCGCTTCAGATCGTCCAGATCGATCTCGATCTCTTCCGACATGCTCGTCTCCCTCGTCTTCTGTGCGCCTGCGTCGATCTTCTATCGCGCACGGCCTGAAAATGTAAGCCTCTGCGATACAGCTCAGGGGTGCACGCGCGTGTATGTCCCCTCGCCGCGGAGGATACCGCTGAAGCCGCCGGGTTCGTCGAGCGAGAAGACGATCAGCGGCATCCGGTTGTCGCGACACAACGCGATGGCCGAGGCATCCATGACCCGCAGATTGGCGCGCAGCACCGCGTCATAGCTGATCTCGTCAAAGCGCTTGGCGGCCGGGTTGGTCTTGGGGTCGCTGTCATAGATGCCGTCGACATTCTTGCCCATGAAGATCGCCTCGCACGCCATTTCCGAGGCCCGCAGCGCCGCCGCTGTGTCAGTGGTGAAATACGGGTTGCCGGTGCCGGCGGCAAAGATGCACACGCGCCCCTTCTCCAGATGCCGCACGGCGCGACGGCGGATATAGGGCTCGCAGACCTGATCCATCGGGATGGCGCTGATCACGCGGGTGTAGACGCCCTGCTCTTCCAGCGCGGTCTGCATCGCCAGCGCGTTCATCACCGTGGCGAGCATGCCCATGTAGTCGGCCTGCGTGCGCTCCATCCCCTGCGCCGAGCCCTGCAGCCCGCGAAAGATGTTGCCGCCGCCGATGACCATGCAGATCTCGACGCCCATGTCGTGCACGGACTTCACCTCGCGCGCGATGCGTGCCACGGTGGGCGGGTGCAGCCCGTAGCCCAGATCGCCCATCAGCGCCTCGCCCGAGATCTTCAGCATGACGCGCCGATAGGTGGTCTGCGGGGCGTCCTCGGGCATGGCGGTCTCCTGTCTGGCTGGCCGGTCGCGGCGACCCGTGGCGGGGGGCGCTTCCGTGTGGCGGCAAAATGTCGGAAAACGGGGACAGGTTCAATCTGAAAGCGGGCCTTGTGATGCGCGACGCCCCCAACCTAGCCCGCGACCCGGTTCTGGGCCGGATCGCGGGCGCCCTGCAGGACCGCCCGCCCGACCCGGCGCGGCCCATCCTGCTGGCCGGCCCCACGGCCAGCGGCAAATCGGCGCTGGCGCTGTGGCTGGCCGAGGCGCAGGGGCGGCTCATCGTCAATGCCGACGCGCTGCAGATGCATGACAGCTTTCGCGTGCTGACCGCGCGCCCCCCGCCCGAGGACTGCGCGCGAGTGCCGCATCTGCTCTACGGGACCGTCGCGCGGGGGCAGGACTGGTCCGTGGGCCACTGGCTGCGCGCGGTCGAGCCGCTGCTGGCGCGCCACCCCAACGCGCTGATCGTCGGCGGAACAGGGCTCTACTTCCGCGCCCTGACCGAAGGGCTGGCCCCGATCCCGCCCGTACCGCGCGCGATACGCGCCCAAGCCGATGCCCGCATGGCACAGGACGGCGCAGCCACGCTGCTGGGCGAACTGGACGCCGCGACGCGCGCGCGCATCGACCCGCAGAACCCGGCGCGCATCCAGCGCGCCTGGGAGGTGCTGCGCACCACCGGGCGGGGCCTTGCCGACTGGCAGGACGCGACGCCGCCGCCGCGGCTGGCGCGCGCGCAGGCCACGGCGCTGGTGCTGCGCCCGCCTGTCGACTGGCTGAACGCGCGAATCGATTCGCGCTTCAACGCGATGATGGCGCAAGGCGCGCTGGATGAGGTGCGCGCTGCCCTGCCCCACTGGCAGCCGCGCGCGCCCTGGGCCCGCGCCATCGGGGCGCCGGAACTGGTGGCCTATCTGCAGGGCAACATATCGTGGTCTGAAGCATTGGACGCAGCAACACTTGCGACGCGCCAATATGCCAAACGCCAGCGCAGCTGGTTCCGCAACCGCCTTGCCGACTGGGACGCGCTGCCCTGACCCTCTGCCCGCAGAGTCACCGATTTGCAACGCATCGCGCCGCTTTCACCCGAAAATCACGTACGCGTGAGCCTTGGCGCTTCCCCTGCCCGCTTCCGGTCGTAATCTTGACAGGAACAGGGGGAAGACAGACCGGATGACGATCATACCAGACGACTCCGCGCGGCTGCGGCTGCTGCCTTTCGCCAAACTCGCAGCCGCCCCGAAATGGCAGCTCGAGACGATGCGCGCGCTGCGCGAGCCCTGCTTCCTGTGGGTCACGCATGGTCAGGGGCGCATCAATATCGGCGGCTCGACGCGCGGATTTCACCCGCATAATGCGATCTTCCTGCCTGCGGGCACGATGCACGGCTTTCAGGCGATGACCCGGGTGCAGGGCAGCATGATCTATTTCGGCCAGGCGCACGGGCTCGATCTGCCCGACACCGCGCTGCATCTGCGGCTGCGCGACGCCGTGCGGCAGGGCGAGGTTGCGCAGATCATCGACGCGGTGCAGCGCGAACTCGATGCCGGGCGCCCGAAGGCGCAGCAGGCGGCGCGCCATCAGCTTGGACTGCTTGCGATCTGGCTCGAACGCCACAGCCGCGAGGGCGACGAGGACAGCCCGCGCGCCACCCCGATGCTGAACGCCAATGAACGGCTGACCGCGCGCTTCTCGGCGCTGCTGGAACGCGAATACGGCTCGTCGCTGAATGTCACCGATTATGCCAGGGCCCTCGGGGTCACGCCCACGCATCTGTCGCGCGCCTGCAAGGCAAGCTGCGGGCGCTCGGCCCTGACGATGATGCAGGAGCGCCGCCTGTTCGAGGCCCGCCGCCTGCTGCTCGACACCCGGCTGCCGGTGCAGGACATCGCGCATCGGCTGGGATTCTCGACGCCGGGTTATTTCTCGCGCGCCTTTACCCAGGCGACGGGACTGCCGCCCTTGGCCTACCGCAAATCCGGCGCCGACCCGTCGCGGCTGCGCTGAGCCAACGGACCGGGCGCGCGCCACTGGCGCTTGGCTGCGCGCGACTGGGTGGCGGCGCCGATCGCCACCAGGCCGACGCGCTCGCGGCCCGACCGGCCTTCGATGACCGCGCCCTCGCCACGGAACCGCTGATGCCCCCGGCAAAGCGGCATCAGCGCGCGCGACACGGCCTGTCGCAGGGCCCCGGCTGATCCGCGCAGTGCAGCGCTTGCGCGTGGCGCGTTCGAGCGCGCCCTCGGGCCGTGCCCACCCACCCGCCCTTGCACTCCCCGAGGGCGCTTTCGGCCCAGTCGCATGGGGCGGGACACCTTGCCGCAAAACGTGGAGACACTCCGCAGATGGACCAGCACCGCCCATGGCGGACCCATGCCGCGGATGATGCGTTCTGCGTATTCCTGAACGCCGCTCGCACGCGCCAGCGCTGCCGGGCGCGTCGCGCGGCGCGCAGATCGGTGGCGCATGACAGCGCCCGCGGCGACGCGCCGGGCAGGCGCGCGGCGGGGATGCAAGTGTACGACGCGCCGGGTTGCGGCGCCGCTTTCCCGCGGCTTTCCATGCGCACCGTCTCGACTGCGGCAGCCGCCCTTGTTCATGCCCCGCAGCCCAAGCCGCAGAAAACCGGCGCCGATGCTGTTCCGGGCGTCGCGAAAGCCCCGCCACAGGGCGTGGGCCGATGCCCGCGCGCCGTCGCTACCCCGTCAGGTGCCGCATTGACCGGTCGGGGGCGCCATGCTCTGCGGGTTTGGCGAGCGTGGCAGCCGGGGTCGGGACAGGCAGCGCGGGATCGGAATCGTCCTGCTGGCGGATGCCGCACAAGGCCTCGACAAGTTGCGCGCGCCGGAACGGCTTGCCGATCACGGCGCGGAACCCTGCCGCGTGATAGGTGGCGATCTGGTCGCCCATGACATTCGCGGTGATGGCGACCGCGACCGGCGGGGCGCGGCCCTTTTCGGTTGCGATTTCCTGCATCCGCGCCAGCGCCTCGAGCCCGCCCATCACCGGCATCGAGATGTCGAGCAGCACCAGATCATGCGCCCGCGCGGCCCAGGCGGCGCAGGCCTCCTGCCCGTTCTGCACGAAATGGGCCGCAAGCCCCAGCGAATCCAGCAGCGCGCGCAGGATGGTGGCATTGGTGCGGTTGTCCTCGGCCACGAGGATCCTGGACCCGGCGAGTGCGGCGATATCGGGCGTCATGTCCTCGGCATCGGGCTGTTGCGCCCCCGCGCAGGGTCCGAGCGCCAGCCGCACCGTCACGCGCGTGCCCTGGCCGGGGCGGCTGTCAAGCGCGATGGTGCCGCCCATCCTCTCGACCAGGTTGCGGGTGATGCTCAGCCCCAGCCCCGAGCCGCCATGCTCGCGAGTGATCGAATTGTCCGCCTGCTCGAACTCGTCGAAAACGCGCGCGGCCTGTTCGGGCGACATGCCGATGCCGGTGTCGCTGACGGTGATCGCCAACGCCCCTTCGGCCGATTGCGCGAAGCGCACCAGCACCTGCCCCTGCTGCGTGAATTTCACTGCATTGCCGATCAGGTTGTTGAGCACTTGCCCGATGCGGACGGGGTCGCCCACCCAGCGTTGCGCAAGCGGTCCCTCCTCCTCCAGCCGCAGCACGAGGCCCTTGCGTTCGGCCGTGATCCTGTGCAGCGCGATGATACGCCGGGCAAGCTCGGCCGGGATGAAAGGCTTGGGGTCGAGCGCCAGCTTGCCGGCCTCGATCCGGGCGAGATCGAGAATGTCGTTGATGATGTTCAGCAGCGCATCGCCCGAGGCGCAGATCGTCTCGACCATCTCGCGCTGTGCGCTGCTCAGCGGCGACAGCGCCAGCACCTCGGCCATGCCGAGGATGCCGTTCATCGGCGTGCGGATCTCGTGGCTCATATTGGCGAGAAACGCCGATTTGGCGCGGTTCGCGGCCTCGGCGCGCAGTCGCGCGTCATGCAGTTCAGTGACATCCATGCGCAGGCCCACACGCCCGCCATCGGCCGTCGCCTGCTCGTATATGCGGATAACACGCCCGTCGCGCAGGCGCTGTTCGGCCAGGTAATCGGCCTTGCGGAACTGAGCGAGCCGCCTGGCCTTCCAGCCTGCGGGATCCGCTTGCGCCTCGACGATCAGCTCCTCGGCCAGCACTGCGTCGAGCATCTCCTCGAACCGGGTGCCGGGCGTGATCCGGTCCTTGATCGCGCCGAAGAGATCGCGATACGGGCGGTTCGCCAGAAGCAGCCGTTCCTCGGCATCGAACAGCACGAAACCGTCCTGCATCGCCTCGACCGCGGCTTGCAGCCGCGCCCGTGCGCGACGCGCTTCCTGCTCCGAGGCGACGATGATCTGGTTGGCGCGGCGCAGCTCCGTCTCGGTCCGGTTCTGGCGACGGCGCTGGAGCATGAGCGCGGCAATAATGGCGACGAAACCGGCCATGATCGCGTAACCCGTGATATTGACGCGATGCTGCAGCGCACCGAGTTCGGCGCGGCGCCGGTCGGCCTGCGCGTTGAGCACCTGCAGGCTATGGAGCGCCAGGCGGCGCGCACTGGGGAGGACCTCGCCCATGGCGTCCGCCATCTGTGGCAGGGCAGCGACGAGGCGGTCGTCACTGCCGTCGATATCGGGCAGGAACTGGTCGAGAAATGCGCCGATGCTCGCCGCGCCCGGCAACTCCGGCGGTGTGTGCGGTCCCGGGCTCGGGTCGCCATGCGCCTCGGCCAGCCCCCGCCCGACGTCACCGCGCGTGATGGCGTTGTAGCGACTGTAGAGAATGTCGAAGCGCGTGCGCAGCGCGGCGAGGTTTTCGGCCTGCGCTGCGGCCTGCGCCCGAGTGATCGCCAGCCGCAGACCCAGGGTATCCACCTCGAGTTGGCTGATCGTCCAATAGGCATTGTCCTGCCCACCGGCGCGCAATTGATCGAAACGCTGATCGAGCTCGCGCACCAGCGCAAACAGCACCATCATGAGGAACAGCAGGGTCAACCCCGTCGCGCCCCACAGCGCGTGTCGCAACCTGCGCGCGACCCGCTGCCACCTGGCTGGGGTCAAGGCGCGATGCTCAACTGTTCGACCTGCCAGATGCTGAGCGAGAGTTTCGTCTCGGTCCGGTAGACCGAGTCGGAATCATAGGGAAACACGAGCCAGAATGGCCCCCGCTCGCGACGCGGCATCGGGCGGTCGTTCTTCAGCATCGCCAGCATCGGGGCGGAGGGGGTGACCTTGTCGGCGTCGAGCCGGACGACATACCCGTCGATGGCCGAAAGGGTGACATGACCCCGCCATGCCTCCGGCGCGATACCCAGATATGCAAGCAGGTCCCACATCAGGACGCCCGAGAAAGTCTTCACCCCTTCGGTCCAGACCGTCGATGTGGTGTATTCGTTGCGCGGAAGTTGCGCCAGTTCGGCGAAATCGACGGCATCCCTGGCCACACCGTCGATGCCGATCTGCAGTTGCGGACCTGTGCCCACATCGGCGCGCACCGTCATCGCGGCGAGTGTCAGCAACAGAAAAAGCGTGCCCACCTGCGAGCATCTGGAGAAAGGGAAATGAAACTGCATCGAATTGGCCTGCACCGGTGTAATCGGGGCCATGGTACCCGGCGGGGCTTAATCAAGACTTAAATCAGGCTCACGCAGTGCGCCTGTGCGATTCATGAAATCTTAGCGCTCAACTGTCAGCTTGCGGGCCGGTTTCTGGTTACTTCGGGGGTATCATCATGACAGCCGTGACAACGCACGCGCGGGCGCTGTGCGCCGCGGCGTGCGCCATATTGCTGGTCGGGTGGCTCTCGCAGCCCGGCAATGCGGCAGAGGGGGCGCAGTTGCGGCTCGCTTTCGGCAGCGATGCCGGCACCCGGACGCTGACACTGTCGCAACTGCGCGCCAAGCCCGCTACAGTGTTCGCCACCACGACGCCCTGGACCGACGGCGTGCAGGAATTTCGCGGCGTCGCGCTGTCGCATCTGCTCGGACCGGGCGCGGCAGGGACGACGCTGCGGCTGGGCGCGCAGAATGATTATGAGATCACCATGCCCGCCCCGGACCCGGATTCCGCCTTTCCGATCATTGCCTTCGAACGGAACGGGGCAGAGATGTCGCTGCGCGACAAGGGTCCTTACTGGCTGGTCTATCCGTACGATTCCGCCCCCGAATTCACCGATCAGACCATCTTGTCCCGCAGCATCTGGCAGTTGATCGAGGTCCATGTCGTGGACTAGCGCCGCACGCGCGATGTGACCGATGCGCGGCAGCTCTGCGCGCGACATGGCGCTGGTGGGCGGCGCAAATTGTCCGAACGACGGCACCTGACGGCCCGACGTGGCAAGAGCAACAGGACGGGCCGCCCGCAGGGCATCGGGCAGGGATCGCACCCAGACGTTCCCACGCCGGGGGCAGGCAGGACCGCAAGAACCCGGGACCGCCGCGAGGGCCGTCAGCATGACCCGCCTGCGCGCGCTACCTGCCGGATCGCGCCGCTGCACCGTGGCAGCCGGCGTTGCACGCGACTGCACGGCTGCCGCCTGTCGAATGGTTCAGCGCTGCGGCGTCGCGGGACAGCGGGATTGCGCCGGTCAGCCCGGCAGCATCACCCTGAAAACCCTGCGCGAGATGCATGGCCGCGAAAGCCGCGCGGCGTGGAATGGCCGAGGCCAGCGCGCGCCCTCTGGGCGGCTGATGAGCCGCCCCCGGCCAGAGCTGCGCTGCGGGGGCTGGCAATCGCGCGTTTCTGCGTTATCACCGGATGACACTGGACCGGAGCACCGCCCATGCGCCCCACCCGTCTCATCGCCACCTTCTTCGGCGCCGGCCTGCTGCGCCCCGCCCCGGGCACGTGGGGCAGCCTTGCCGCGCTGCCCGTGGCCTGGGCGCTGCACCAGATGGGCGGCTTCCCGGCGCTGGCGCTGGCCACGCTCGCGGCCTTCGCCCTGGGCTGGTGGGCAACGCACGCAGAGACGGCGGGCACGGACGACCCCGACCCGTCCGAGATCGTCATCGACGAGGTGGCAGGGATGTGGCTCGCGCTCTGGCCCGTCTCGCTGGGCGCGGCGCTGCAGGGTGTGCCGATCACGGCCCTCTGGCCCGGCTGGATCGTGGCCTTCCTCGCCTTCCGTGCCTTCGACATCTGGAAACCGGGACCGGTGGGCCTCGCGGACCGGATGCACACGCCCCTGGGCGTCATGCTCGACGATATCATCGCGGGCGCGATGGCAGCGATGGTGGTGGCGGTGGCCGCCGTCATCGCGCATGGGGGCTTCGGTGTCTGAGCGCACACCCCCCGCCCCCGGCACGGGGGCGAGCGCCCGCAAGCGGGGCATGGGCGGGTGGGTGGGCTCCGCTTGCGGGCGCTGCCGTCCGCACCCCGGCAGGGCAACACCATGACGCCCGAGCAGGTGCTCGCCGCGGCCCGCCGCAAGGGCGCGCGCATCGCCACGGCCGAGAGCTGCACGGGCGGGCTGATCGTCGCGCGGCTGACCGAAATTCCCGGCTCGTCCGATGCGGTTGACCGTGGGTTCGTGACCTATTCCAACGCCGCCAAGACACAGATGCTGGGGGTCAGCGCCGCGACGCTCGCATCATACGGCGCCGTCTCGGAGCCAGTCGCGCGCGAAATGGCGGCGGGCGCACTCGCCCGCGCCGAGGCACAGATCGCCGTCGCCGTGACCGGCATCGCCGGGCCCGGCGGGTCCGATCACAAGCCCGAAGGGCGGGTCTGCTTTGCCATCGCCACCCCGGAACGCACCACGGCCGAGACAGTCGAATTCGGCCCGCTGGGCCGCGCCAAGGTGCGCGCGGCGACAGTCGACCACGCGCTTGCGCTGCTGGGGCGCGCCCTCGGCTGAGCGCGCTCAGTCCCCGCCCAACAGCCCCCGCAGCCGATTGCCCATCTCCTGCTCGAGGCCCCGTCGCAGCGTGTCCTGCACGCTCTCGCCCTCCTCGCGTTCGACGCCAAGCGCGCGTTCGATGCGGCGCTCGGCCTCGCCCTGAGCGCGCTGCTCGAGCCGCTCGGCCTCCTCGCGGGCAAGCTCTTCCAGCCGCGCGCGCTCGGCACGCAGCCGCTCCTCGGCCAGCGCCTCGAGGTCGAGCCGGAAGCGCGGCGCCTCCCACGGGCCGGTGATCATCAGCGGCACGCGCAACACTTCCGTCTCGGCGTCGCGCAGCGCCACGGGCAGGATGCGATAGTCGAGATTGCGCTGTCCCAACCCGACGCTGCCGCGCCCGGTGACCGTGGCGCGCTGCGCCTCGAGCCGCAGATCGTCATTGCGCAACACGCCGTCGGAGATCGTGAAACTGCCGGTCACCGACTGATAGACCGTGCGGCTGCCCTCGCCCATATGCGACAGATCTAGATTGCGCAGCATGCCCGCAAGATCGAGGCCGATGATCTCGCCCTCGACCAGCCGCAACCGTCCTTCGCCACGCAGGCTGTTCATGATGTCGTGCATGGTGTTGCCGACGCCCAGGAACTGCAGATCGGCGCTGCCGGTTCCGCCAAGACGCCGGTAATCGGCCAGATCGGACAGAAGCGGCAGCAGATCCACATCCCGCGCCCGCAGATCGCCGCCCACCGAGAGCCCCGAGCGGTTGTTCATCACGAACTCGCCCGACAGCGTGCCCCCGAACAGCGCCACCTCGCGCAGCGTCGTGACCGCGCGCGCACGATCGATGGCAAGGCGCAGATCCGTCCGCCCCAGCGTCGTCAGATCGGTCCGCAGCCCGGCCAGTTGCAGGCTGATATCCGCATCCACAAGGCCCAGCGCATCGGCGTTGATGCGCGCGCGCGACCAGCCGGGGCTCGCCGCCGCCCCACCGCCGGTGCCATTGCCACCCGACGCGCGCAGATCCAGAACATCGCCCGCGAACTGGCCGGTCAGGCGGGGGCGCTCGCCATTGGGGTCAAGATCGGCATTGCCGCGCAGCCGGAGCCCGCCTGCGCGAAACTGCCCGTCGCGCGCGAACAGCCGCCCGTCGGCCGTGCGCGTGACCTGCGCGGTCATCCCCAGCGGCAGGAAGCCCGGAGCCACCGCCGCGCCCGGCTGGCCCAGCATCGCCATCAGCAGATCGGGCTGCGGGACATGCGCCTGCAGCGCGCCCTCGGCCACTGGCCCGTCAAGGCCCGCGCGCCCGGCAAAGGTGATCTCGGCCCCGGCGGCGGCGAGGTCCAGCGCGACCCCGGTGACATGGCCCGCCAGCATCCGGCTGGCGTGATCGGTGCGCAGGCTCAGTGTCACGGGCTGGCCATCCAGCCGTGCGCTGCCCTCGACCTCCGCCGGGCCGTCAAGCTGCGGCAAGAGCAGGCTGGCCTCGACGGCCTCGAACCGCAGATCGGTGCCGGTGCGCGCGTCCTCATAGCGCAGGCTGCCATTGCTGATGCGTGCTTCGGCCAGCGACAGGCGGCGCTGCGGGGCGGGTTCCGCCGCATCGGACCCGGACCCGCTGGCCTGGGTGCCGAAGTCCCAGTTCACCCGGCCCTCGGCATCGCGCTGCAGATGCAGGACCGGCGATTGCAGCACCACCCGTTCGATCTGAATGTCCCCCCGGATCAGCGCCGCGAGGTCGACGCCGAATTCCACCTCTTCCGCGCTCAGCAATGCGCCGGGTCCCGCCCAGTCGGGATTGCTGATGCGAACATCCTGCGCGCTGGCGCCAATGACAGGAAAGAAGCTGGTGCGCACCCGCCCCTCGACCGTCAGGCTGCGCCCGGTCTCGGTCTCGAATTGCTGCGCGGCAAGGCGCACGATGCTTTCGCGCGGCATCAGCAGCACGAGAACCACGGCCAGCACCGCCCCCCCGATGAGCGCCGTGACAAGAGCCTTGATCAGCCGCATATGTCTTCCCCGCATGTGATCATGGGGAGAATCCTAGCGCCGCCCTGCGCGCCTGTCTGCGGCAAAATCGGCGCGGGCGGGTTTCCGCGCAATCTTGTGACCGGACCGACCGTCCCTGCGCGGGCTTGCGCGACCGGGACGCTTGTGAAACAGAGAGGCCGAGTTCCCGGAGGCCCGCCCCATGTCACCCGTCGTCACCCGTTTTGCCCCCTCGCCCACGGGGTATCTGCATATCGGCAATCTGCGTACGGCGCTCTTCAACTACCTGCTGGCGCGCAAGGCGGGCGGGCAGTTCGTGCTGCGCATCGACGACACCGATGCAGAGCGTTCGACCCAGGCCTATATCGACGCGATCCAGTTCGATCTGGAGTGGCTGGGCCTGCACTGGGACCGGATCGAGCAGCAGTCGCAGCGGCTGGACCGCTATGCCGAGGCCGCCGACCGGCTGCGCGCGGCAGGCCGGTTCTACGAGTGTTTCGAGACCCCGGCCGAGCTGGATCTGAAGCGCAAGAAGCAGCTGAACATGGGCCGCCCGCCAGTCTATGATCGCGCCGCGCTGGACCTTGACGAAGAAGCGAAAGCGCAGTTGCGGGCCGCGCGCGACGGCTACTGGCGCTTCAAGCTCGACCAGAGCCGGATCGAGTGGGAGGACGGCATCCTCGGGCCGCTCTCGATCGACGCGGCAAGCGTGTCGGACCCGGTGCTGATCCGCGCCGACGTGCAGGTGCTCTACACGCTGGCCTCGGTCGTCGATGATATCGAGATGGGGATCACCCACATCGTGCGCGGCTCGGACCATGTGACGAACACCGCGACCCAGATCCAGATCATCGCGGCACTAGGCGGCACGCCACCGGGCTTTGCGCATCATTCACTGTTGACCGGCGCGCAGGGCGAGGCGCTGTCCAAGCGGCTGGGCGTGCTGTCGCTGCGCGATCTGCGCGAACAGGGGGTAACGCCAG
The DNA here is from genome assembly GCA_003564655.1 of Paracoccaceae bacterium. Classification (GTDB taxonomy): domain Bacteria; phylum Pseudomonadota; class Alphaproteobacteria; order Rhodobacterales; family Rhodobacteraceae; genus Roseinatronobacter. The sequence continues at coordinate 4,391 of PXES01000149.1, read as the reverse complement.
CAGCGTTGTTGTCGCTGATGGCGCGGCTCGGCTCCAGCCAGCCGGTCGAGTTGCGGAGCAGCATCGATGCAATCGCCGAGGGCTTCGATCTGGCGCAATTCGGCGCGGCACCCACCAAGTTCGACGCCGAGGATCTGTGGCCCCTCACCCGTGCCGATCTGCAGTCGCGCCCGTATCAGGCCGTCGCGGACGAGATCCGCGGCTTGGGCGTGCCGGACGCGCTGGCCCCGCAATTCTGGGAGGTGATGCTCGAGAACATCACCCGGCTGGACGATCTGGCAGAGTGGTGGGCGCTCTGCCGCGAGGGCGCGGCCCCCGAGATCGCGCCCGAGGATGCCGAATTCGTGGCCGAGGCGCTGAAGCTTCTGCCCCCGCCGCCCTACGGGCCCGAGGCGTGGAAGGCCTGGACCGATGCGGTCAAGGCCGCGACCGGGCGCAAGGGCCGCGCGCTTTTCATGCCGCTGCGCAAGGCGCTGACCGGCCGCGCGCATGGTCCCGACATGGGCGCGCTGATGCCGCTCTTGCAGGCCGTCCCGGCGCGGGAGGGGGCGTCACGCTGAGCGGGTCCCGCGCGCGCCCGAGACGGTGGGCACTCCACGCGATTGCCCGCGGCACCGAAACCGGCGATGTCCTGTCGCGAAGCGGATTCGTGGCATCAACCGCGGGCGCGGCCTTTGTTCTGTGCTGCAAGCGGCGGGATCTGCAGAGCCTTTGCAGGATGTACAACCTCAAGAAATCGCCCGCCCGGCGGCACCGCCGGGCAGCGCCTGCCTGCCCCCCGGCAGGCGCTTCAGACGTCGCAAACGGTCGCAACGCAGAGAATGCCCCCGGTCGCTGCGCCAGTGGCGGGGTCACGCATCAGCGCCTCCCCAGGCAGGCGCTGCCCTCCCTTCAGTCCTTGAAGCGGGATACTCAGATGGCTGTCAGGGCAGCCGGTCCAGCGCATGCGCATCCGTCATCGAGACCCTGGCCACCATCTCGCGGCAGATCATGGATCAAGAGGCGCGGGACGTGCTGGCAAACCTCACGTCGACCGACCCTAGATTGCCTCTTTCTCCAGCCCCATCCGCCGGGCCAGATCCGAGGCCCACAGACGTGCGCCCACATGCGCGGCCCAGGCACCGCTGAGGCGTGACAGGACACCGTCGCGCGCGCCCCAGTCGCGGGCGAGCTCGGCCAGCAGGGCGGTGTCGCTGGCAACATGCTCGATCACGCACCAACGGTTCCATTCATAGGCGAGCGACCAGCCCGCCTCGCCCAGCCGGGTTTCGGGCAGGCGGTAGTGAAAGGCCGGGCGCGGGCCCTTGAGGTTTTCGGGCGGGATGGCGACGAGTTCCGCCGCGCAACAGTGCTGCAGCACGGGCAGCAGGTCCAGCCCGTATTGCCGCGACGGGGCCAACGCCGCATAGGCGCGGGCTAGATCGCGCGGGCGCCAGTCGCGCCCCTCGGCGAGTGCAGCCACGAAGGGGCGCGGCCAGGGCGTCACGAAGGGCAGCACCCGGCGCGCGGGATCGAGCGGTTCGACCGCGCGTAACCAGTCCTCGCACAACCCGAAGGCGCGCGCCGTGGCCACCAGCCCGACACCGTTCTCGGGCAACTCGACATTGAAATGGATGCCGAACCCGTAGGCCAGCTTCTCGCGCGTGCCCAGCGCGCCCGCCGCGTGAAGCTGGTCGAGCAGCAGTGCGACCTTGCGCAGCGCCGGTTGCGGCAGCGGGGCGGTGATGACCTCGACCGGGATCAGATCGCCGAGCACTGTCTCGGCCAGATCCTCGGTCCACTGGCTCTTGAGCGCGATGTCGAGTTCCACCCGGACCGTGCCCAACCGGGTGCCGCGCACATTGATCTCGCGCGGCTCGTCCGACGACCTCTCGCCGCCCCAATGGTGCTGGATCACATCCGCCGCCTCGGCCACCGTCAGCCCGGCGAATTCGACCTCGACCCCCACGCGGCGCGCGCCGCCTGGCGCACTGCCGTGATCGGGGAGCGCGAGGAACCGGTCGCGCGGCAGACTGGCGTGTAATGCGGGCACGCGCCCCTCCTGTCCTCAGTCCTGCAGCGCGTCGATCCCGTCCTCGCCGATCAGGCGATAGACCCAGGCAAACGACCCATCGGCGAGCAGCATCAGGTCACGACGGTACTTTCGCCCGGTCTGCTCGTATCGGTCAAGTCGCTTCATCTCCTCGGGCGTCACACGGAAGCGCACACCGTCAAGCGTCATGTCCGGTGCGTCGCGCAGATCGCGGCGGTCGCGCACGAAACCCCGCAATTGCGCAGGCTCCGCGGGCACGATGCGGCCCATCACAACGAGCCGCACCAGCGGGTTGCGCAGCGTCGCGAAGCCGAAGACATACACCTCTTCCTCGGGCAGTGGCGGCGCGTTGGCGTCATGCGCGGGCAGATAGACCGGCGCGCGCGTGACCATCAGCCACAGCGCAAGCACGATCAGGACGAGAGAGGCAGTCAGCAGCGGGCGTTCCTTGATCAGTCGCATCAGGGTCACTTATGGGCGCTTTGCCTCAACTCAAGCGCGGCGGCAAGGGCGGGGCGCGCCGCGCGCGCAGCACTTCCCAGATATAAAGCGCCATGGCCGCCCAGATCATCGGAAAGGCGATACGGCGTGCGCCCTCGAACGGTTCGGCAAAGGCGAAGACCGAGATCAGGAAGATGATGGTCGGGATCAGGTAGCTGGAAATCGCGATGGTCGAAAGCTGCAACCCCTTGGCACCATTGGCATAAAGCATCAGCGGCACCGCCGTGATCACCCCGCAGCCCAACAGCAGCGCCCAGTCGAGCGCGCTGGCCTGCGGGCCGTGGAAGACGCCCTGCGCATAGCCCACCGCCAGCAGCGCCATCGCGAAGGGCGTCAGCAGCAGCGCCTCGAGCGCGAAGCCCTGGTTGGGGCCGATGGGCAGCGCCCGCTTGAAATAGGCGTAGAACCCCCAGGAAAAGGTCAGCCCCAGCGCACCCAGCGGCAGGCGCCCGGCCTCATGGGTCAGCACCAGCACGGCGGCAGCGGCCAGCGCCACCGCTGCCCATTGCCGGGGCGACAGCCGCTCGCCCAGCAGCGTCGCGCCCAGGAACACGCTGAAGATGGGCATGATGTAATAGCCCAGCGCGGCCTCCATCGCCTGGCCGGACTGGATCAGCCAGACATAGATGCCCCAGTTGACCGAGATCAGCCCCGCCGTGACAAACCCCATGCCCAGCATCCGCGGTGTGCGCAGCGCCGTGCGCAGATCGGCCGTGCGCCCCAGCCAGACCAGCACCAGTAGCGCGACCGGCACCGCCCAGATGATGCGGTGCGCGATCACCTCGACCGTCGGCACATGGCTGAGGGCGCGGAAATAGAAGGGCAGCGCCCCCCATATCAGAAACGCGGCCCCGGCAAAGGCGAAGCCGCGCGGGGTGTCTTCAGCCATCGCCCAGCCCCGCGCGCACCGCCGCGATGAAGGCCGTGCCGCGCGCCTCGAAATCGGGGAACTGGTCGAAACTCGCCGCTGCCGGGGCAAGCAGCACCACCTCGCCCGGCTGCGCCTCGGCCATGGCGCGGGCGACCGCGCGCTCCATCGTCTCGCAGATCTCGTGGGGGGTCGTGCCCATTTGCAGCGCGAAGTCACGGGCGCTGTGGCCGATGAGATAAGCCTTCGCGACCGCACCCAGATGCGGGCCCAGCGCGGCGATGCCGCCCTCCTTGCCCAGCCCCCCCGCGATCCAGCGGATACGCTCGAACGCCTGCAGCGCCTGCGCGGCGCTCTCGACATTGGTGGCCTTGGAGTCGTTGATGTAGCGCACGCCCGCTGCCTCTGCGACAAGCTGGCTGCGATGCGGCAGGCCGGTGAAGCTTTCCAGCGCGTCCGCGATCAGCCGCGGGGCCAGGCCCAGGCTGCGCGCCACGGCATAGGCGGCGCAGGCATTCTGGTGGTTATGCGCCCCCGGCAACCCGGCGAAGCTGCGCAGATCGACCGAGGCCACCTGCCGCCCCTTGCGGTATTCCGACAGATGCCCCTTGCGCGCGAACACGTTCCAGCCCGGCCCCGCGAGCCGGTGCCCCGACGAGATGCGGATCACCCGCGCATCCTCGGGCTCCTGCGCGAGTTGCCCGGCGAGGTAGCGCCCCTCGACCTCGTCCACGCCGATGATGGCACGATCCGGCCCGCCCTCGGCAAAGAGCCGCCGCTTTGCCGCGAAATATCCCCCGAGGCCGCCATGCCGGTCCAGATGATCGGGCGAGAGGTTGGTCAGCACCGCGATATCGGGGGTCAGCGCACGCGCAAGATCAAGCTGGTAGCTCGACAATTCCAGCACCACCACACCGCCCTCGCCCGGCGGCTCGATGGCCAGCACACCCGTGCCGATATTGCCCGCCATCTGCACATCGCGCCCGGCGG
>PXES01000186.1 GCA_003564655.1 Paracoccaceae bacterium | reverse complement strand
CGCAGGATCGACCGTCCGGCAAAGAGGGCCGATTCCCCGAGGCTTTCCTCGATTCGGATCAGCTGGTTGTATTTCGCCAGCCGGTCCGAGCGCGCCAGTGAACCCGTCTTGATCTGCCCGCAATTGGTGGCGACCGCCAGATCGGCAATCGTGGCGTCCTCGGTCTCGCCCGAACGGTGCGACATCACGCAAGTCATGCGCGCGCGATGCGCCATGTCCACTGCTGCCAGCGTTTCGGTCAGCGTGCCGATCTGGTTGACCTTGACCAGCAGCGAATTGCCGCAGCCCTGCGCGATCCCGTCGGCCAGTCGCGCGGGGTTGGTGACGAACAGATCGTCGCCCACAAGCTGGCACTTCTCGCCCATCAGCGTGGTCAGCTTTGCCCAGCCGTCCCAGTCATCCTCGGCCATACCATCGTCGATCGAGATGATGGGATAGTCCTTGACCAGCCCCATCAGATAGGTGGCATTCTCGTCGCGGGTCATGACCGCGCCTTCGCCGGTCATGTGATACTTGCCGTCGCGATAGTACTCGGTCGCGGCGCAATCGAGGGCGAGGCAGATCTCCTCCCCGGGCTTGTAGCCGGCCTTCTCGATGGATTTCAGGATGAAATCCAGCGCCTCGCGCGTCGATGACAAGTTGGGCGCAAATCCGCCCTCATCGCCGATGCCGGTGTTCAGCCCGGCCGCAGTCAGTTCCTTCTTGAGCGTGTGGAACACCTCTGCCCCCATGCGCACGGCCTCGCGCAGGGTCGGGGCGGCGACAGGCATGATCATGAATTCCTGAATGTCGATCGGATTGTCGGCATGCTCGCCGCCATTGATGATGTTCATCATCGGCACAGGCAGGGTGCGCGCCGAGGTGCCGCCGACATAGCGATAGAGCGGCTGGCCGGTGGCCTCTGCGGCGGCCTTGGCCACCGCGAGCGACACGCCGAGAATGGCGTTCGCGCCCAGACGGCTCTTGTTGGGGGTGCCGTCCATCTCGATCATCGCCTGGTCGATGGCCACCTGCTCGGTCGCGTCAAAGCCGACCAGACCCTCGGCCAGTTCGCCATTCACTGCCGCCACGGCCCCGAGCACACCCTTGCCCATGTAGCGCGCCTTGTCGCCGTCGCGTTTCTCGACGGCCTCATGCGCGCCGGTCGAGGCGCCCGAAGGCACGGCAGCCCGACCCATTGTGCCGTCCTCGAGGATCACATCCACCTCGACCGTCGGGTTGCCCCGGCTGTCCAGGATCTCGCGGCCGATGATGTCGATGATCGTGCTCATGTCACTGTCCCCCTGCATGACGCCTGTCGCAGGTTCTATAACGCCGCACAGGCGCAGTGGCTAGGCCGTCGCGCGGGTTTCGCGCCACAGCGTATAGAGCCCCGCGGCGATGATGATCGCCGCGCCGGTCAGCGTCAGCGCGTCCGGGCGCTCGTCGAAGACAAGCACGGCGATGACAAGCGCGAAGATCATGCGCGTGTAGCGAAACGGGGTCACGAAGGACAGCTCGCCCAGGCGCATGGCCGCAACCAGCGTGTAATACCCCAGCACGCCGATCCCCAAGGCACCGATGAGCCCGAAAACCTCGGCGCGGCCAGGCAGAACCATGCCCTCGCCCATGACCAGCATCAGGAACAGCCCCGCCGGGATGATCATCGCAAAGGCCCAGCAGGACAGCTGGTAGCTCGACACGCTGGGCGGGATGACGCGCGTCGCCAGATCGCGCCCGGCCAGCCCGAAGACGCCCAGCACGGCCAGCATCGTCGCGGGCTCAAAGCCTGCCATCCCCGGACGAACGATCAGCAGCACCCCCGCGAACCCCACCGCGATGGCCGACCAGCGCCGCCAGCCGACCTTTTCGCCCAGAAACAGCACCGCCCCCAGTGTCACCAGCAGCGGCGCGGATTGCAGGATGGCCGAGGCCGTGGCGAGGCTGGCCAGCACGAAGCCGAGCACGAAGCCGATGGTGCCGATCATCTCGAACACGTTGCGGGTCAGGATCGCCGGGGTCAGCAACAGGGGCGTGAGCACGGCCTGCCCCTTGTGCCGTGCGATGGCGCCGAAAATCGCCGCGCCGCCGATCCCCAGCAGCACGAGGATCTGGCCCACCGGCAGCCCGTCCGCCAGCAGCTTGATGAACATGTCCTCGAGCGAGAACGCCGCCATGGCCAGCGCCATCAAGGCCGCACCACGCAGATTGTCGGACATGATCGCTCGGTCCTTTCGGTTGTCTGCCCATAATCACCCGCAGCAGTCCGGCCATTGCGCCGCATCGCAGTCCACTGCCAGGCCCTGCGCGACCGATCGCCGCGATGGTCCACTGCCCGAGAGACGCCGACAGCGGACCATGGCGCGCGATTGTCCCGACCCGGAACGGCAGCAGAATGACCCGCGCGCCCCGCATCTTCAGATCAACTTGCTGGCGGCACCTCTCGACAGGGACTCCAGCCACCCGAACAACCAGGGCGGCACGGGAATGGGCCCGCCCAGCTCCGCCCGTTCCCTTTTCATCCTTGCAGAGATATCCCGGGAGCGCGAGGCAGAGTCCTCGCATTCTTTGCCCGTGTCACTGCGCACCGAGAGCACGGGCGCCCCGAGCGACCCCGCGCAGCCCGGCGCCGACTGATGGCCTTAGCTCGCCTCGTCGTCCAGCGCCTCGATGGCCTGCTGCAGGTCTTCCTTGGCGACGTCCTTCTCGGTCACGGTGACCTGTTCGATGATGTGATCGACCACCTTGTCCTCGAACAGCGGCGCGCGGAGTTGCTGCTGCATCTGCGGGTTCTTCTGCACGAATTCGAAGAACTCGCGCTCTTGCCCCGGATATTGCCGCGCCTGCTGGATGACGGCCTGCGTCATCTCCTGATCGCTGACCGTCACTTCGGCCTTCGACCCGATCTCGGCCAGCAGAAGGCCCAGCTTGACGCGCCGCACGGCCAGCCTGTCGCTTTCCTCGGTGGTGGGGATGTCCTCGTGGCTGTGGTCGTTCTGATCCACATCCTCCTGCGCATCGTGCCAGAGCTGGTGCGCGATCTGCTTGCTCTCGGCCTCGACCAGCGAGGGCGGCAGGTCGAACGCGACCGCCTCGTCCAGCGCGTCGAGCAGCCTGCGCTTGAGCACCGCGCGGCCGGCCTGGGCGTATTCCGCCTCGAGCCGTTCGGTGATCTGGGTCTTCAGCGCCGCCAGATCCTCGGCCCCGAACTGCTGCGCCAGCGCATCGTCGATCTCGGTCGGCGCGGGAGCTTTCACGGCCTTGATGGTGCAGCCGAACGTCGCTTCCTTGCCGGCCAGATGCTCGGCACCATACTCTTCGGGGAAGCTGACAGTGACGGTCTTTTCCTCGCCCGCCTTCACCCCGGCGAGTTGTTCCTCGAAGCCGGGGATGAACTGCCCCGAACCCAGCACCAGCGGAAAATCCTCGGCCGCGCCGCCATCAAAGGGCTCGCCGTTGATCTTGCCCAGAAAGTCGATGGTAACCTGATCGCCATCCTCGGCCGCACCTTCCTTGTCGGCGAAGTTCTGGGCGTTCTTGGCGAGGTTCTCCAGCGCCTCCTGCACGGCGGCGTCATCGGCGCGCACCACCAGCCGCTCGAGCGTGATGCCCGACAGGTCGGGCGTCTCGATCTTGGGCAGTGCCTCGTAGTTCAGCGCCACGACGACATCATCGCCTTCCTTCCAGTCCTCATTGGTGAGCTTCACCTCGGGCTGGAGCGCGGGGCGGTCGCCCGACTCCTCGAAATGCGCGTTCATCGCGCCGTCCACGGCATCTTGCATCGCCTCGCCCAGCAGGCGCTGGCCGAACTGCTTCTTCAGAAGCGCCATCGGCACCTTGCCCTTGCGAAAACCCTTCATCTCGATATCGGGCTGGGCCTCGCGCAGTTTCTCGTCGACCTTGGCGGACAGCTCATCCGCCGTGACCGTGATCTCATATCCGCGTTTCAGCCCTTCGTTCAGGGTTTCGGTGACTTGCATCGGCGTCCTCGCATGAATGACAGGCCGCACGAGGGCGGCCTGGGGGAAGTTGCGTCTCCCTAAAGCCGCGCGGATAGAGGATCAAGCCCGATTCGGCCCCCCCGCGCGCCCTGCGACCTTTGCCCCCTTCCCCTGCCGCCCCGGAACGCGCATCCTGACGCGGTGCGGAAACTGCGAGGTGCCATGCGCGCGCTGACAGCCCTGATCGCCCTTGGCCTGATGGCCTGGTCCATTGTCACGCTCGAGGCTGACCGCGCGCGCGTCGCGGTCAGCCCGTTCGCGGTCGCGGACGGCCCCCCCGCGACGCTCTATCTGCGCGATGGCGACGCGACCGCCCCGGCGGTTGTCATCGCGCATGGGTTCGCAGGCTCGCGGCAGTTGATGGAGCCTTTCGCCCTGACCCTTGCGCAGGCAGGCTATGTGGTGGCGAGTTTCGACTTCATGGGCCATGGCCGCAATCCGCGCCCGATGTCGGGGGATGTGACCTCCATCGACGGCACCACGCGGCTGTTGATGGACGAGACGGCGCGTGTCGCCGAGGCGCTTCTGGAGCATCCGCGCGCCGATGGGCGGCTGGTCTATCTGGGGCATTCCATGGCCTCGGACGTGATCGTGCGGCAGGCGCTCGAGGACCCGCCGGGCGACGCGGTGGTGGCGATTTCGATGTTCAGCGAGGCGGTGACCGCGGATGCACCGCGCAACCTGCTCGCCATCGCCGGAGAGTGGGAGGCCGCGCTCGCCGAAGAGGCGGTCCGCGCACTGCGTCTGGCCGACCCGGAGGCCGAGGCGGGCGACGTGGTGGGGGACGCGGTCCAGGGGACCGGACGCCGGGCCGTGATCGCGCCGATGGTCGAGCATGTGGGCGTGCTTTATTCCCAAACCGCTCTGCACGCGGCGCGCGACTGGCTCGATGTGGCCTTCGGGCGTGCGAGTGATGGCGACATCGTCGCGCGTGGCGGCTGGATCGTGCTGTTGCTGGGCGCGACCGTGGCGCTGGGCTGGCCGCTTGCGGGGCTTCTGCCCGCGCACCGCCCGCAGCCCGACCGCCCGCCGCTGCCACGGGGGCATTTCGCGCTGATCGTGGCGCTGCCTGCGCTTGTGGTGCCGCTGGCGCTCGCCCCGTTCGAGGTGCAGGTGTTGCCGGTGCTGGTTGCGGATTACCTGGCGCTGCATCTGGGCCTCTACGGTGCGCTGACACTGTTGCTGCTCTGGCGGCACGGGGCGCTGACGGGGCAGTTCCCCGCGCGGGTCTGGTGGATGGGCCTTGCCGTCGCGGCCTTCGGAATCGGTGTGCTGGGCGGGGTGCTCGACCGCTATGTGGCGTCCTTCGTGCCGCATCCGGGGCGCGTCGCGGTGATCGCGGGGCTGGCGCTGGGCGCGGTGCCGTTCATGCTGGGCGACAGCCTGCTAACCGGCGGCGGGCAAGGGCGGCTGTGGCGGGTTGTGGCGGCGCGGCTGGCGTTTCTGGCCTCGCTCGCGCTGGCGGTCGCGCTCGATTTCGAAGGCTTGTTCTTCCTCGTCATCATCCTGCCGGTGATCGTGCTGTTCTTCCTGCTGTTCGGCACGATGTCGGGCTGGGTGGGACGGCGCACCGGGCTGCCGGTCGCGGGCGGGCTGGGGCTGGGGCTGGTTCTGGCCTGGGCGCTGGGTGTCAGCTTCCCGATGTTCGAGGCGACGCTCTAGCCACTGGTGCGGGTGGAGGGACTTGAACCCCCACGCCTTGCGGCGCCAGAACCTAAATCTGGTGCGTCTACCAGTTCCGCCACACCCGCATGCCGCCCCTCTAGCAAAGCCGCCGGG
>PXES01000211.1 GCA_003564655.1 Paracoccaceae bacterium | reverse complement strand
GTCATGCCCGACATCGCCTCGAAATAGGCGTGGGTCAGATCGGCGCCCGGCTCGCCCAGCATGAAGGGCAGCGCGCCAAGCCCCGGCAGCGCCGCCCAGAGGCTCGCGGTCAGCAGAAAGGACTGGCGGCGCGACAGCCCCTCGCCCATGGCGTTGCGGGTCGAGAGCGCGGCGATCCCGCTGATCAGGCAGATGACGAAACTCGCGCGCGCGAAGGCCCACCAGTTGCCATCGCCCGCCTGCCAGTCGAGCAGCATCGGCACCAGCATCAGCACGCCCATGGCAAGCCCCAGAAGGCCGATCAGATGGATGACCGGCCGCGCGTCAAGCATCGGCCCGCGCCCCGGCCCCGCTCACGCGGGGACCTCTTCCAACCGACAGTCGGGCGCGAGGCGCGCGACATCCTCGGCGCGGCACAGCGCGCTGCCGCCGGTCATCACCGCAGCGGCCGCCGCCGCCGTGCCCGCCTGCAACGCCTCACGCGCGGGCGCACCGCGCGCCAGGGCCAGAACGAACGCCCCGGTGAAGCTGTCCCCCGCGCCAACGATGCTTTCGACCTTCACCCGCGGGGGGGCACAGGACCAGAGCGCGTCGGGCGCGGCCATGACCGACCCGGCGGCCCCGCGCGCGATACAGACATGCGTGGCAAGCCCGCGCGCATGCAGTGCGCGGGCCAGTGCAGGGGCCTCTGCCAAGGACAGTTCCTGCCCCGCCACCCGCGCGGCCTCGGCCTGATCGAGCCGCAGCAGCATGAGCCCTGTCGCCCCGCCCGCACAGAGATGATCTAGCGCCGCGCCCGAAGTGTCCACGGCCAGCCGCTCCGCCCCCAGCCGCGCGCAAAGCTGCGATGCGAAATCCACCGGCACGCCCGGCGGCTGGCTGCCTGACAGCACAACGAGGCCCTTCGCCGCCGCGCAGATATCGTCAAGGGCGCGCGCGCACAGCGCCTCGGTCCAGTCGGGGCCAGGCAGTTGCAGTCGGAATTGCCGGCCCTCGGCGTCAGTGACAGCCCAGGTCGCGCGCGTGTCGCCCGGCAGGTCGAACACATGCGGTGCAACCCCCGCCTGCGTCATCAACGCGCGATGCTGCTCGCCGCTGGCACCGCCCAGCGCTGCCCAGGCCGTCACCGAACCGCCCAGCGCACTGATCACCCGCGCGACATTGACACCCCCGCCGCCCGGCTCGACCACCGGTGCGTCAAGCCGCAGCTTCAGCCCCGGCACCATCGCCTCGACCCGCGCCGACAGGTCGAGCGCAGGGTTGAGCGTCACAGTCAGGATCGGGCGCTGGGTCTCGGTCATGGCCGCACGGTAGCGCAAGGGCGCGCGAGGCGGAACACCCGTTCTCGCCCCGCCAACGCGGCTTCAACCGGTGTGGATGAGGCTCGAAAACAGCCGCGGCTCCAGGCTGCGGGCGGCAAAGGTCGGCCCCCGCGTCAGCACGCTGACCGCATCATGGCTGTGCAGGCTTTCCTGATGGCTGGCCACGACACGGAAATCACCGATGCGCGCCTCATCATCGAGCGCCGCGCAGAAGCTGCGCGCAGCATCCTCGACGAAGATCGGGTTGGCGGCGTTCAACTCGGCAAAGGCCTGTTCGTCCTCGCGCTTGACCATCACCTGCGTTTCGGTCGGCACGGCGTCGCGGCACAACTCGATCAGATCCTCGAACCACAGCCGCGTGCCCTCAACCACCTCGACCGAGACCCGCGCGACCGAACGCTGCGAATGCGGTGTCGCAAGTTGGCCGCGCGTGGCGCGGGCGTGCTCGCTCAACTCGAGCGAGCAGGGGCAGGTCGAGGAATAGACATAGTCGAGATGCAGGAAGGTCTGCCGCACTCCGCCCTGGTCGACCAGTTCGATGGCGATATCATAATACTGATACCCCGACAGCCCCGACCGCAGCGCGGTAACCTTCATCGGGAAGCTGAAGCGCATCAGGATGCGGGCATCGAAGCTCTCGAGGTCGGACTTGTAGTCGTCGAGCGCGGCGCGGATCACATCGGCGCTGAAGCTGCGTTCGGCATGGGCATAGAAGCTGCGCATGATGCGGCTCATGTTGATGCCCTTCTTGTCGGCCTCGAGGCTGACGGTCCCGGTCACCGATGTCTCGAGCGTCAGATCGCCATTGTCGCGGGTGCGGTAGCGGATCGGCAGGCGGAAATTCGAGATCCCCACATGCTGGATCGGCGCGTTTGCCCCCACGATCAGACTTGCGGGGCCGTTCTGCAGATCCGGCAGCCCGGCCTTGTAGTCGGCATCGGGGGTGAAATCCTGCGGGTAGTCACGATTCAGTTCCGGGTAGGCGACGGCGGGCAGCAGGCTGGTCACCTCGGCTTCCAGCCGGGCGCGGTCGGCTTCGGGCGCCGTGTCGGCGAAGCGGCGCAGCAGGTCCAGCGCCGCCTCTGCCTCGGCGCGGCTGGGCGAAGGGTCAAGGCTTGGGACATGAAGGTTCATGATGGGCTTCCTTGCTGACTGCCTGCGGAAAGATAGGCAGCGCATCTGGCGCGTCCACAGGTTTTTTCCCGGTGCCCCCTGCTCAGGCCTGCGCGAGCGCCTGGCGCAGATCGGCGATCAGATCGTCCGTATCCTCCAGCCCCACGGACAGCCGCACCAGCCCCTCGGTAATGCCCAGGGCCGCCCGCCGCTCGGGTGCGAGGCGCTGGTGAGTGGTTGTGGCGGGATGCGTGACGATGCTGCGCGCGTCACCAAGATTGTTCGAGATCACAATCACTTGCAGCGCGTTCAGAAAGCGGAAAGCCGCATCGCGCCCGCCCGCCAGATCGAGCGACAGTACCGTGCCGAAACCGCCCATCTGCGCGCCTGCAACGCCGTGCTGCGGATGGCCCGGCAGCCCCGGATAAAGCACGCGCGCGAGCTTCGCATCACCCTGCAGCGCCTCGGCAATCGCCTGTGCCGAGGCCGCCTGTGCGCGCACGCGCAGATCGAGCGTGGTCAGCCCGTTCAGCATGATCCAGGCGTTGAAGGGCGACAGCGCGCCGCCGGTGTGCTTCATGTAGGGTTCAACCGTCTTGCGGATGAAGTCGCGGGTGCCGCAGATCACGCCGCCCAGGGCGCGGCCCTGCCCGTCGATATGCTTGGTCGCCGAATAGACCACCACATCCGCGCCCAGTTCGACCGCGCGGCTGAAGACGGGGGTTGCAAAGACATTGTCCACAATGACGCAGGCCCCGACCGCATGGGCGCGCCGCGCGACATCGGCAAGGTCGATCACCTCTAGAGTGGGGTTCGAGACGGTCTCGAGGAACACGGCCTTGGTCCCCGGCCGGATTGCCGTGGCCCAGGCCTGCGGATCGGTGCCATCGACGAAATCGACCGTGACGCCGTAGCGGGTGAGCACCTCTTCGAGCACATAGAGGCATGACCCGAACAGCGCCCGGCTGGAGACGACATGATCGCCCGCCCGCAACATCGCCATCAGCGCGCCCGACACCGCCGCCATCCCCGAGGCGGCGGCAAAGGCGTCCTCGGTTCCCTCGATCGCGGCGATGCGCTCCTCGAAGGCGGCGACGGTCGGATTGCCGTAGCGCGCATAGATGAACTCGTCGGGGCCCGAGTCGAGAAAGCGCGCCTCGGCGGCCTCGGCGCTGGGGTAGACGAAGCCCTGCGTCAGATAAATCGCCTCGGCTACCTCGCCGTACTGGCTGCGCCGCGCGCCGTGATGCACCAGCGTCGTGCGCCGTCCCTTGCCTTGTGTCATCGCGCCGACCCTTCCGGCCAAAAGAAAACCCCCGGACCTTGGCAAGGCCGGGGGCTGCACCCAGACCTCTTTAGCGGGTGGATTAACGTGGCCCGCAATCCGGTAACAAAGCGCCACGGGCGGCAGCGCCGCACCCGGTTGCGCTACGCAGTTTTCCGGCGGGGGTCAAGACCCATGGGCCGCGCCCGCGAGGCGTGCGGGGTGGGGGGGTGGGCACGCCTCGCGGGCGCGGGCCGCGGGCGCGGGTCGCGGGGGCGCACCCCGCTCAGGCCACCTTCTCCAGCGCCACGTCAGGCACCGCGCCCAGCGCGTGACAGACATCGCGCGTCAGATGCGCCCGGTTGAGAGTGTAGAAATGCAGATCCTCCACCCCCTCGCGCAGCAGTTTGTCGCACAACTCGGTACACAGCGCCGTGGCGAGCAGGTTCTCGCGCCCGTCGCGAGTGGCCTTCTCGAACGCCTCGTCCAGCCATTGCGGCACCCGCGCCCCGGTCGCCAGCGCGAATTTGCGGATGCCCGCCCAGTTCTCGATCGGCACGATCCCCGGGATGACGGGCCGGTCGATGCCTTCGCGCGCGCAGGCATCGCGGAAACGCAGGAAGGTTTCGGCCTCGAAAAAGAATTGCGTGATCGCACTGTCGGCCCCGGCGGCGAATTTGCGCTTCAGCCAGGCCACATCGGCGCGGTCATCCGCCGCCTCGGGGTGCGGTTCGGGATATGCGCCCACGCGCAGCGTGAAATCGCCGGTCGCGGCCAGCGCCTCGATCAACTCGACCGAATTCGCGAAGCCATCGGGATGCGCCTCGAACCGCCCCTGCCCTTTCGGCGGATCGCCCCGCAGCGCCACGACCTCGCGGACACCGGCGCGCGCGTAGTTCTGCGCGATCTCCAGCGTTTCGGCCCGCGTGGCATCCACACAGGTCAGATGCGCGGCCACGTTCAGCCCGAACTGCGTGCCGATGGTGGTCACCGCCTCATGCGTCAGCTGCCGCGTCGTGCCACCCGCGCCATAGGTCACCGACACGAACTCGGGTGCCAGCGGGGCGAGGAGGCGCACGGTCTCCCACAGCCGGAAACTCGCCTCGAGCGATTTGGGCGGGAAGAATTCGAAAGACACGCGCGGGGCGGGCATGGGCAGCACTCCTCTGGGGGTGCCATCTTGTGCCATGCGCGCGAATGTGAAACCAATTCATTATCCTCAACACGATCATGAGCCGGACATGCATATAGAGTTCCGCCACCTGCGCACGATCAAGGCGATTCACGAGGCCGGCGGGCTGGCCCGCGCCGCCGATCTGCTGAACATGACGCAATCCGCGCTGTCGCATCAGGTCAAGGGGATCGAGGAGCAGGCGGGGGTGGAGCTGTTTGTGCGCCGCTCCAAGCCCCTGAAACTCTCAGCGGCGGGGCTGAAGATGCTGCGCGCGGCCGAGGATATCCTGCCCCGCGTCGCCGCCCTGGAAGAGGAATTCACCGGGCTGCGCAAGGGGTCATCGGGGCGGCTGCATATCGCCATCGAGTGCCACGCCTGTTTCGACTGGCTGTTTCCGGTGCTCGAACGCTTCCGCCATGCCTGGCCCGATGTCGATGTCGATATCCGCCCGGGCCTCGCCTTTGACGCGCTGCCCGCGCTGCGGCGCGAAGAGGTCGATCTGGTCGTCTCTTCCGACCCGGAGGAGATCGCGGGCCTCCAGTTCCTGCCGCTTTTCGACTACGAGCCCGTCTTTGTCGCCGCCGCCACCAGCCCGCTGGCCGAGAAACCCTTCATCGAGGCTGCCGATTTCCGCGACCAGACGCTCATCACCTACCCGGTCGAGCGCGCGCGGCTGGATGTGTTCACCCAGCTTCTGACGCCCGCCAAGGTCGAGCCGCGCGCCGTGCGGCAGGTCGAACTGACGGCGGTGATCCTGCTCTTGGTCGCCTCTGGGCGCGGGGTGTCGGTGCTGCCCGACTGGGTGCTGCGCGAGGTGCGCTACAACGCCGATTACATCACCCGCCCGCTGACCGAGGCCGGTCTGACCCGGCGGCTCTACGGCGCCGTG
>PXES01000393.1 GCA_003564655.1 Paracoccaceae bacterium | reverse complement strand
TCCATCTCGAAGCCAACGATCCCAAGCTGCAGGCGACCATCGAGCGCTGGATGGGCGCCGCGATGAAATGGGACGAGCCGGAAATAGATCACCGGATGATCAGTCGGGGTGGCCTTACGCTCTGATGGTCGACCGCCGCCTTTGATGAATCGCGTCGCCTCGTCCGTTGCCGAGCTAGGGGGCATACGCTGTGCTTTTGGCAACGGATCGTCGTCGAATCCTGCCGCCGGTTCGTTGTCGAAAACTCCAGATACAGTTATATCGGGCCTATCGCCTGCACTGAATGAATCACTGGGATCATGACGGAGATTGTTGGAAGCAAGGATTGTGGGAACTCGCCGCGCAACCAGTTCGCCCAGGAGATTGCCGTTGCGCTGGAAACGGGTCGGATTGCCTCCGGGATGTTGAGCAATGCGGTCATCTGGAACCGCCCGTTGGCCGAACCGCTGAACGATGCCGCTGAAGTGGAGCACGCTCTCGAACACTGCGCCGCGCTTGATTCGGTAACAGTCGAGCACGCCATTTCGCACGGTCGAACCGGCATGGCGAGCGGGGAGTCCCTCCTATCGGACGGAACGCGGCGGCGTTTTTGTCATGTGTTCGAATACACCAATACCAAGGGCAATTGCGTGGCGGTCATCAAGAGCTACGCCTGATTGACCGCTTCACTGGTTTCGCCGCCAGGCTTGTCATTTCCAATCCGCGCGGGCTCATCGCCGGCTACGATCTCAGCGATAAGCATGGTCAGTGCGATGGCGATCAGCAAGATCCGGTAGTCGCCCGCGAGCGTGCGCTCGAACCACGCGATATCGGCTGCCGCGAGACGTTCTGCGCTGATGTCAACGCGCGGCACGGCGAAGACCGCATAGGTCCAGACCCTGGCCGCAAGGAACGCGAACGCGGCGGCCAGAACCATCGCGGTTGAGCGCAAGCCGCCGCTCATCGCGAGCGCCAGCATGGCCGGCAGCAACAGAAGTTCCAGCGCCGAGTTCAAAGCGATGAAGTAGGGAACCGGCGGCGCCATCATCGCGCCCAGCATCTCGTCGCTCACCTGCGCTTCGGTCAGCACGGCGGCAAACATCCGATTGTAGAGCCACCCCGCGCCTAGCACCGCCGCGAGGCAGGCAATTGTGAGCGCGCAAACTCCGCGCGGTACAAGGCCACGGCCGCCAATGCGCGCAACGCGCCGGAAAGCCAGCGCAACCACGCACCCCCATGCGAGACCGGCAGCAGCCCCCACGAGGTGACCGATTGTTCCGAGGGGCAGGACAAAACCGTAGCTGGTGCCGATCACTGCGACGAAACCTGCAGGTGCCAGCATTGCAAGCCAATGCCGCGCGCCATCACGTGGTACCGAAACGGGCACCCATCCGCTCATCCGGGCAGGCCGAAGAAGGCGATGCGCAGGCATACTGCGCTCACGCTGATCGAAAGGATCAGGACCGCCAGCCCGACGGGCGAGCCGAATCCATACCAGCTCATCGCCTGCTGCGCGCGTGCGTCATGTTGCGAAGTCTCGGCGGGGTGTGGGTTGGCGGCGTGTGTGTCGTCGGTGGTCATGTCCGGGCCTCTTCTGGGTTGCGAGCATATGTGCATGCGTCTAATATAATTCGATAATCGAATTATTTGACAGGTGAACCAGAGTGTCAACCGCATCCCGCCCCGAACTTGAAAACCGATTGTCTGTCGCGATCATGCAGTGGCAGGATGCAACCCAGAGGTTTGACGAGGCGGTCGGCCATCGGCTCGATCTCAACCCGGCCGAACGGCGGTGCCTGGCGATGCTGGTTCATGGCAGCCAACCGCCGAGCGTATTGGCAGCCGGTGTCGGGCTGACCCGATCGGCGATGACGGCGCTGCTCGATCGGCTTGCCGGGCGCGGATTTGTCGAGCGACAGCGAAGCGCACGGGATCGACGCCAGATAGTGGTTCGAGCGACGGATCGCGCGCGCTCGGAGGTCATTGAGCTCTATCGCCCGCTGGGCGAGGGTGGCGCGGCGCTGCTTGCGCGGCGCAGCCCGTCGGAGCTGGAGACCATACTCGCTTTCATCGAGGAGACCCTGGCGCTGCAGACGCAGGTTACCGAGGAGCTGGAAGCGCAGACGGGGCAGACGGGGCAGGCGGGGGAACGCCCGTGAAAGCCCCCTGCGGCGGTTCCCGCTCAAGCGAGATCGCGGCGAACCTGCCGTGCCAGCCGCGCCTCAACCTTGCCGTTCGGCTCGATCCGGTCGGCCCAGTCCAGCGCCGCAGCGCGCAGCGCGGTATTGCGCTTGCCGGTGGCGCGAACGGCCATGGAGATTGCCTTGCTGACATGCGGGCGGGTATCACCGGCATGCGCCTCGGCCAGTGCCAGCGCCTCCAGAAACGGCTGATCGCCGGCCCGTTTGTCATGCACCGACAGCCCCCAGACCAGCGCGAAACCCGCCCGCCTTTTGTAAAGCTGCTCGGACGCGGCCCAGCGCGGCACCGCCTGCCAGGCTTCGGGCGCCTTGTCGAACAGGCGAAAGCAGGCGGTGTCGCAGATCGCCCAATTGTCGAATTCGGCGACCATCGCATCCATGCGCGGCAGCGTCAGCGCGGCGGGATCATCGAGCAGAAGCGCCAGCGTGCGCGCCTCGTAGCCGCCATCGGCCCAGAGCGCGGCGGCAAGCTCGGGGTCCTTGGGGCGTTTGCGCGTGAAGGCCAGCATCTGCCCCATGGCGACCCCGATGGCACCATCGTCGGGAATGCCGTAGCCCGGCAGCTTCTGCCGCTCCGCTTCCGAGGCATTGGCGGCGAGCCAGTCCTTCACCTCGGCCAGGGACAGACGCGCGGTGTCCGATCCGGCCTTCCCACTCATCGTGCCACGCGCTCCAGGGCGGCGATGTCGATCCTGCCCATCCGCAAGAAGGTTTCCATGACCCTGGGGTCGGGTGAGGAAAGCAGCGCGGGCAGATGCCGCGGAATGATCTGCCAGGACAGGCCGAAACGGTCCTTCAGCCAGCCGCAGCGCTCGGCCTCGGGCTCGGCCGAGAGCGCGTGCCAGTAATGGTCGATCTCGGCCTGATCGTCGCAGAAAACCAGAAAGGAATTGGCCTCGGTGAAGGTGAAGTCATGCTCATATGCGCTGTCGCCTGCCATGAAGGTCTGGCCCGCGAGCCGAAACTGCGCGTGCATCACCGTGCCCGCCACCTCGATGCCCGTGCCATCATGGCGCAGCACGCCCTCGATGCCGGCATCGGGGAAGATTCCCGTGTAATGCGCCATCGCCGCCTCGGCCCGGCCAGCCTGTGCGCCGACGAAAAGCAGCATCGGCGTAAGCACCTGCCCGCCGGTCTGCGCCGGATCCCCGAGCGCGAGTTGCCAGGACATGCCCCAGCGGTCATCGACCCAGCCGTAGCGCGGGCTCCAGGGATAGGCGTCGAGCGGCATGCGCAGCTGCCCGCCTTCGCCCAGCGCGGCCCAGGCGGCGTCGAGCGCGGCGCGGTCCTCGAAGGTCAGGAAATACGAAACCGCCGGGCTCGGCCGGAAGTGCGGCCCACCATTGAGCGCCAGCAGGCGCTGGCCGCCGAGCCGGAGATCGACATTCATCGCACGGCCCTCCGGCTGGCCATGCACCTCGACCCCGGCCTTGCCGTAGCGGCTGACCGCACCGATGGCAGAGCCCGGCACCAGTGAGGTGTAGAGGCCTGCCGCCTCTTCGGCGGCGCCGTCGAACCAGAGATGCGGGACGATCTTCCGGTCTGTCATCTCACACCTCCACGACCGGGACGAACCCGCCGAAGATCAGCCGCCTGCCGTCAAAGGGCATCTCATGTGCGGCCATGCGCGGGTCGTTCATGCTCTTCTGGTTCCCCGCATCGCGGGCGGTGCGGTCGGGCCATTGCACCCAGGAGAAAACCACTTCCTCCTCCGGCTCGGCCTGCACCGCACGGCGGAAATCGGTAAGCTTGCCCTCGGGGATGTCCGTGCCCCAGGTCTCCATGATCCAGCTCGCGCCGTGTTCGATGAAGATCGGATCGCAGGTTCGCGCGATGTCCAGGAACGCGTCGCGCCGGTCGCGCTTCACGGCGACGACAAAGCTGTCGACATAGCCGCCGGGGCGGGGCGCGCCGAGCTCGAACACCGGCTCGAACGCGCCATGGATCACGCGCTTGCCGTCGAAGGGCATGGGGTTGGTCACGGGGCTCAGGCGCGGATCGTCCATCGCCCCCTGCATCACCTGATCATGGACCGCCTTTGTTGGCCAGACATACCATGCAAGGACCACCGTTTCCCCGGGCGTGGCCTGCACCGCCAGCGGGAACGACGTGAGCGTGCCCGGCGGCACATCATCGCCCCAGCATTCGACGGCAGACAGGCAGCCATGGTCGCGGAACGCCATGGCCGCCTTGCGCGCATGCTTGATGAAGGCGGTGCGGTTCGCTGTCGGCACCGCGCAAATGAAGCCCTGAATGCAGGTCATGCTCTGTTCCCTCCCGTTGATGCCGGGGCCCTGGCCGATCAGGCGCCCCGGTATGGTCCGTTCTTCTACACTCCCCGCCCGGGTCCCGGCTGCAGGATCGCCCAACGGACACCGAACGGGTCCGAGACCATGCCCCAGTCATCGCCCCAGAACTGGTGCTCATAGGGCATGACCACCGTGCAGCCCGCCGCAACCGCGCGGTCCCACCATTTGCGCCCATCCGCGACAACAAGCTGCATGTGCGCCCGGTTCAGCGGGGCGGGGTCGGTCCCGTCCTCGCAGCCATGGTCGGTCATCATCAGGCTGCCGCCATTGATCGCAAGCTGGGCATGCAACAGCTGCCCGGACTTCTCGGCATTCGGCATCCGGCCCATATCCGTGGCGCCGAAGGCCGCGGCGTAGAAATCCGCCGCCTCACCCGCGCGGCCACCATAGGCGATATAGGGGATGACGCCTTTCATGGCATCGGCGTCGGGGCGGGTCCTTTTATCGGTGTCGGTCATGTCAGCTCTCCTGTTCGGGTTTGCGTGGTTGCAGCGGCATCCGGGTCTTGCGGGCGGTCCTTGCGCGCCTGGTCGGCGGCCGCGAAATGCGCCATCTGGTCGCCATGCGCCTTGACGAAGGCTGGGCGCGCGGTGGCGCGCGCGACATAGCGGCGACAGGCGGGGTATGCATCGAGCCCCCCGGCGAAGCGGTCAGCCACGCGCAGGGCATCGACCATGGCGATGTCGGCGGCCGAGAACGCGCCCGCCAGCCAGATGCGGCCAGCCACAACGCGCTCCATGTCCGCAAGTCGCCCCTGCAGGAAGGCATCGAGGCTCTTGCGCCCCGGCGTCTGCTTCGAGTCGCCCGCAAAACCGAAGACCGCAGTGGCCAAAACCGGCGGTTCGACCGAATTGAGCGCCGCGAAAAGCCAGCTGATCGCCTCGGCCCGGCGCTTCGGTTCGGTCGGCAGCAGAGTTTCGCTGTAGGTCCCCAGATGCAGCAGGATCGCGCCGCTCTCAAAGACCGAGACCGCGCCATCGACCAGCCAAGGCACCTGTCCGAAAGGCTGATGCGCAAGATGAGCCGCACCGCGTTCCTGGAACGCGACCGTTTCGATCCGGTAACGCAGCCCCGCTTCCTCCATCGCCCAACGGGCGCGCAGGTCGCGGACATAGCCGCGCGGGGCCTCGGGCACCCAGTCGAAGGTCGTCAGGATCAGATCATGCATGCATTCACCTCGATGCCGGAATGTTGCGTCAGGTTTCGCCAAAGGCGGCGGCGAGGAACGCCTCGGGCAGCGCGGTGTCATCGGCGCCCGCCATCATCCGCTGCGTGAAGAGCACCGCGACCGTGTCGCTGGCCGGGTCGCACCAGAAGGCGGTTCCGAAACCGCCCCACCAGCCAAAGC
>PXES01000024.1 GCA_003564655.1 Paracoccaceae bacterium | reverse complement strand
TGATGTTGCGCTCCAGCGCGTCGAGGTCCAGTATCAGGCACGGCGTCTGGATATCGGCCTCATTCATCCCCGGCAGGGCGGGGACGTCCATGCCGACTTCGAGTTGGTCAAGTTGAACAGGCTTGTTCATCATCTCATCCTTTCATCCAGGGGAGTTTGTCCAGGTCCACATTGCCGCCGGTGACGATCACGCCCACGCGCTTGCCGCGGAACACGTCCGGGTTCTTCAGGATCACCGCCAGCGGCACCGCGCAGGACGGCTCCATCACGATTTTCATCCGCGCCCAGGTCAGTTTCATCGCGTCGATGATCTCCTGCTCACTCGCGGTCAGGATATCGGTGACGTGGTTCGACACGAAATGCCAGGTCAGCTCTTTCAGCGGCACTTTCAGCCCGTCGGCAATTGTCACCGGCGCGTCATCAGCAATGATATGACCGGCCTTGAAGCTGCGATACGCGTCATCCGCCTGTTCGGGCTCGGCGGCATAGATCTCGACATGCGGCGCGATGGCCGACAGCGTCAGGCACGTCCCCGACACCATGCCACCCCCGCCGATGGGCGCGATCACCGCGTCCAGCCCCTCGACCTGCGCCAGCAGCTCTTTCGAGCAGGTCGCCTGCCCGGCGATCACGCGCGAGTCGTTGTAGGGGTGCACGAATTCCGCCCCGGTCGCTTGCTGCACCTCGGCGAACACCGCCTCGCGCGAGGTGGTCGAGGGCTCGCATTCGGTGATGATCCCGCCATAGCCACGCACTGCGTCCTTCTTGGCCTGGGGCGCGGTGCGCGGCATCACCACATGGCAGGGAATACCCCGGCGCCCGGCCGCGTAGCTCAGGGACAGGGCGTGATTGCCGCTTGAATGCGTGGCGACGCCCTTCGCCGCCATCTCTTCGGACAGGCCGAATACCGCGTTCGAGGCTCCGCGCACCTTGAACGCACCAGCCTTCTGGAAGTTCTCGCATTTGAAGAACAACTCTGCCCCGGTCAGCGCGTCCAGATACTCCGACGTCAGGACTGGCGTGCAATGGATATGCGGCGCGATGCGCGCGTGCGCGGCCTCGACATCGGCATAGGTGGGAATGGTCATATCGCTCGCGTCCTTCATGCTGTCCTCATTTCATCTTTGCCCGAATATCCCGGAGGAGGCGCACACAGCGCGGCGGGGGCAGAGCCCCCGATCACGCTGCATCGGCCAGCGCGGCCCCGGGGGGGGTGCGCAGATACTCCTGCGCCGCCGCCACGCCCGAGCCGAGCGGAACCTCCCAGCCCAGATCGGCCATGCACATCTCGGCCACTGCCAGCCCCGACAACAGCATGGCGTCGGTCAGCATGCCCAGATGGCCGATGCGGAACACCTTGCCCGCGACCGCGCCCAGCCCGACCCCGAAGGCCATGCCGTAGCGCGTCGCGGCATGGGTGACGAGGTCGGTGCCGTTGCAGCCCTCGGGCACAACGACCGCGGTGACCGTGTCGGAGTAGAGGGCGGGCTGTGCCGCACAGGGGCGCATCCCCCAGGCTGCGACCGCGCGACGGGTCGCCTCGGCGTAACGCGCGTGCCGGGCGTAGACGGCATCCAACCCCTCGGCCTCGAGCATCTCGACCGATTTCGCGAGCCCCGCGATCAGCCCGACCGGGGGCGTGTAGGGGTAGCCGCCCGCGCCATAGCTTGTCACCATGTCGCGGAAGTCGAAGAACGTGCGGGGCAGATCCGCCCCCTCCATCGCCGCCAGTGCCCGGTCAGAGACCCCCAGGATCGCCAGACCCGCCGGCAGCATGAACCCCTTCTGCGAGCCGGCGACTGCGATATCCACGCCCCATCCGGCCATGTCGAAGGGCATCGAACCGATGGAGGACACCCCGTCCACCAGCAACAGCGCCGGATGCCCGGCCGCGTCGAGCGCCTCGCGAATCCCGGCGATGTCCGAGACCACGCCAGTCGCTGTCTCGTTATGCGTGGCGAGCAGAGCCTTGATCCGATGGTCCTTGTCGGCCCGCAGGGCGGCGGCAATGTCGTCCACCGGGGCGCCTTCGCCCCAGGGTGCATCGATCACCTGCATGTCGAGGCCGTGACGCTGGCACATATCGATCCAGCGCTGGCTGAACATGCCGAAGCGTGCCGCCAGCACGCGATCGCCGCGCGAAAGCGTATTGGTGATCGCAGCCTCCCAGCCGCCCGTGCCGGTGCTGGGCAGCACGATGATTTCACCGCCCTCGAGATTCAGCACCCGCCGCACCCCGGCCAAGGCAGGGCGGAAGATTCGCGCGAAATCCGGGCTGCGGTGATCCAGCGTCGGCATATCGCAGGCTTTGCGGATCGCCTCGGGGATATTGGTCGGCCCGGGAATGAATACGGGGTTCTGCAGGGACATGACGCGGCTCCTCCTCATCTGGCATCTTTCTAGCCCAGCGTCCCGGCGCTTGCAATTTTTTTGAAATTGTATTTTATGATGCGAAAAAATCACTCTAAGCACTGTTTTTGATGGTTTTTTTCTTTTTCACGCGATGAAACGCGCTTGAATGCGGAGAGACACATGGCCGATACCCGCGCCCGGGGCCGCCCCCGCGCCTTTCACGACAAGACCGCGCAGAACACCGTCCAGTCGCTTGATCGCGCGCTTTCGATCCTTGCCGTGCTGGCGCGTGCCGACGGGCTGACACTGACCGAACTCGCACAGGCCGCCGGGCAGTCCGCGCCCACAGTCTATCGCGTGCTGACAACCTATCAGGCGCATGGTTTTGTCGAGCTGGAGCCCGAGACGCAGTGCTGGCATGTCGGCGCAGGGGCCTTTCGCACCGGTTCTGCCTTTCTGCGGCGCACGGCGCTGGTCGACCGCGCGCGCGGGCCGATGCAGGCGCTGATGCGCGAGAGCGGCGAGACCGCCAATTTGGGCGTGCAGCACCGTGGCGAAGTGCTGTTCCTGACCCAGGTCGAGACGCATGAGGCGATCCGCGCCTTTTTTCCGCCCGGTACGCGCGGCCCGATGCATGTCTCGGGGATCGGCAAGGCACTGCTGGCGCATACGGATGCGGCGCGGCTGGCCGAGGTCACAAGCGGCGGGATGGAGCGTTTCACACCGGCCTCGCTGACCGCGCTTGACGCGCTGGAGCGGGATCTGGCGCTGACCCGCGCGCGCGGCTATGCCATCGATAACGAGGAGCGCACCGAAGGAATGCGCTGCATCGCCGCGCCCATCTTCAATGCCCATGGCGAGGCTATTGCGGGGTTGTCCATCTCTGGCCCGGTGTTCCGGCTGACATTGGAACGTGCCGAGGCGATGGGTGCGCTGGTCCGGCGTGCGGCGGACGAGGTGACGGTCGCGATCGGCGGGCGGGCAGGCTGAGCTTTCGCGCCTCAGCGCGCCGCTGACAGCATGTCCATCGCCCGCTGCGGATAGTCGGTGATGATGCCGTCCACGCCAAGCGCGATCATGCGCGCGATGTCGTCGGGCGCGTTCACTGTCCAGACCGTGACCCGCAGACCGCGCGCCCGGGTGGCGCTCAGGCGCTCGGCGGTCACCTCGCGATGGTAGGCACACCAGTGACGCCCGCCTAACTGGGCGATCACCCCGGGCAGGTCGTTCGCAGCCCATTGTGCAGCGGCGCGACCCATCCAGGGTGAGTCCGGGTAGATGTTCTTCTCGTCCCCTGCCTCTAGCGTCAGGTAGCCGCGCGCGACCTTCGGCGCGATGCGTTCCAGGGCCTCGAGCACCCGCCAGTCAAAGGACGACACCAAGAGCGGGTTTGCGATCGCGTGAGTGTCGATCGCATCAACCACTGTCTCGGCAAGTGCCTCGGGCGCGGGGCCGAGATCACTGCGATCGGCGAAGGACTTGATTTCGATGTTGATGACAAACTCCGAGTCCGCGCCCGCCCAGCTCAGAAAATCGGCAAG
Organism: Paracoccaceae bacterium; assembly: GCA_003564655.1. GTDB lineage: Bacteria > Pseudomonadota > Alphaproteobacteria > Rhodobacterales > Rhodobacteraceae > Roseinatronobacter. The sequence goes on along the minus strand of PXES01000024.1, from coordinate 1,960 downwards.
GGTCGGGATTCGCGCGCCATCAGCGGGGCGCTGATCGGGGTAGCGCCTCCCATAGGGATGATCGGGGTTGAGCCGCCCGACATCATAGCCGCGCAACTCCGCCAGTGTCAGATCGACGACTTTTGGCCCCGGCGCGGACAGCCAACGCCCGCCCGCATCGCGCGCGAGCTGGGCGGGGATCAGCGGGTCGTGGATCACCACCGGCACGCCATCGGCGCCGAGCTGTACGTCGATCTCGACCCCCGGGACGCCATGGGCGCGCAGCCATCGAAAGCCCTCCATCGTGTTCTCGGGCAGCACCCCGCGCGCACCGCGATGGCCGTAAATCACAGGGCACGAGGTCATGCGCTGTGCCGCGCAGTCACAGGTTCGCCGTTGATCCGCACCCGCCCCTGCAATCTGTTGGGGCGAATACGGATTTTGACCGTGGCGCCTCTGTGCATCGCGTTATCCCCGGATACCGTTCGTGCGCGCAGAAGCATCGCTTCGCCGATCGAAGTCAAGCCCTGCCCGGCGTCCCACTGCTTACCGACCGGCAAATCCTGTGCTGTCTCCTTGTATTGCATACGTATGCAATCAATGCTACTGTTTCACCTGAGCACTACCGCCAATGTCAGGGAGGACATCATGAAGACATCGTTTCTTGCGGCGCTTGCTGTTGCGACAAGCCTTGTTGCGACATCCGCGACAGCACAGACCGTTATCCGCATTGCCCACGCCCAGCCCGAGGCCTCGCCCCTTCACGAGGCGATGGAGCACTTCAAGAGCAACCTCGAAGACCGCTCGGAGGGGGCGCTTCAGGTCGAGATCTTTGCCGGTGGCCAGCTTGGCAGCGTGAACGAGGTGCTGGAGCTGGTGCAATCGGGCAACATCCAGATGGGCACCGGGGCCTCGGTCCTGCTGTCGCCGACTATCCCGGAACTGGGGATGCTCGACCAGTTCCTGCTGTTCGAGGATGAAGAACATGCCCGCAACACGCTGGACGGGCCGGCGGGCGACACGCTGAACGCAGCAATGGAGAATCGCGGGCTGGCCGGGATGGGCTTTCTGGAGCTCGGCTTCCGCAGCTTCTCGGGAAACCGCGCGCTCGACAGTCTGGAAGCGTTCGAGGGGTTCCGCCTGCGCTCGGCAGATAACCCGATCCAGATTGCCGCCTGGCGGTCCATCGGCGCGGTGCCGCTGCCGCTGGCCTGGGGCGAGATCTACTCGTCGCTGCAGCAAGGGCTGATCGACGGACAGGAAAGCGCACTCTCCTCGATGGTCGTCGAACGCTTCTACGAAGTGCAGAGCGACGTGTCGCTGACCGGCCATATCTACTGGCCCGAAGTCTGGTTCGCCAATCTCGACTTCGTCAACAGCCTCTCGGAAGACGAGCGCGCGCTCATGATGGAAGTGGCGGGCGAAACCGTCGGCGTGCAGCGCGAACTGGTTGCCGCAGCAAATGCCGCAACGCTCGACGAACTTGCCGAGGCCGGGCTGACCGTGACCGAACTGCCCGCCGAGGATCGTGACCGCATGGCCGAGACGATGAACAGCGCGATCGCCGAGATGCTGCGTGACAGCGTCGGCGGCGAGTTCTTCGACGCGTTCAGCGCCGCGCTCGAGCAGTAAGACCCCCAGCCGACCGGCAGCCCCCGCCGGTCGGCGACACTCTGGTCCAGGGAGGAGGGAGCCGCGTGTTGAGCGGGTTGAGAGCGGTCGAGCGATATTTCGAGCCGGTTGTCATCGTGGCGAGCCTTGGCGTCGTCATCGTTCTGCTGTTCGCCGATGTCGTCGCGCGCTTTGCCTTTCAGACCTCGGTGCCATGGGCGGGCGAGGTTGCGCGCTTCGCCTTTGTCTACATGATCTATTTCGGCATCAGCTACGCGATCCGCGAGAAGCGCCATTTGCGCGTGACGATCCTGGTCGATGCCGCACCGCCCGCGCTGCGGCGCTGGTTGCTGGTGTTGTCCGAAGCGGT
>PXES01000318.1 GCA_003564655.1 Paracoccaceae bacterium | reverse complement strand
GTGCATACCTACTGGTGGCGCGGCGGCACCGAAGGGCTGCTGCCGTTCAACGTGATCGCAGCAGTGAGCGTCTCGGCCGTCAGCTGGCTGGGTGGCGCGGGTGGCGCCCTGCTCGTGGCAAGCCACGCCGACCTTCTCGTGGCCCAGCAGCAGCAAGAGGTGGCCGGGACGACGGTGCCGGTGCGCGCCTTCGCGAATGATTTTGCCGATCTGCGCGCCGATGTGACCTCCCTGGCGCGCAGGGCAGCGCAGCTTTCCGAGGTGGAAACGCGCTCCGGCGGGACCTGCCGTAACGACACCAATCCCGGCGGCGGCTGCGGACCGCGGTGCCGGCTGCGCCAGCGTCACGCTGGCGAACTCTCGCAGATCGAAGAGATTGCCCAGGGCCTCGAGAACCGGGCGCGCGACATCGCGATCGAGATGTCGACGGCCGAGGACATCGAGGCGCAGCGTGCACTCTACGCGCAGGCCGCGCGTCTGCAGGCGAATTCTGATCAGCGCCGCATCGTCGATGCGCTGCAGTCTGTGGCTCGCGATCTGAGCGCTCCGGTCCTCGATATCCATCCGCAGACCGGCCGTGAGACCGAGTTCACCTGCGAGGACCCCGACTTCGCCGCGCGCCTTGCCGAACTGGCCGTCGCGGCCGGTGAGCGGGTCGAGCTGCCCGAGACCGCGCCGCGGGCGCAGTCGGTCGATCTGTCGGACGGTCTGGAATGCGTCGCCGCGCGCGCAGGCGAGATCCTCTTCGGCACCGATCCCTGCCCAGCCGGAATAAGCGACGGCCCCCTTCTGGCGGCAGCGGTGCTCGAAACGCTGATCGTCCTGTTCCTGCTTGTCGAGGCCATGCGCCACCGCGAGGAGGGGCGCGTGCCCACGCGCCCCCAGCGTTTCCAGGAGGCCACCAAGCGCAAACTGACCGATGTGGAATATGCCACCTGCCGGTGGCTCGTGCAGGCGAGCGGAACCTATCGGTGGACCGGCCGTAAATCGTCCTTCATCGCAGTGCCGGTGGACGGCAATGTCGATGCCCATGCCGATGGCACGCGCCTGGCGAACTACTTTCGCGAGTCCCGTCCGCAATATGTCAGCATCCCCCTCGCTGAACTCGAGCCCGGCTGGGTCCGTGCGCGCGCCGACATCTTCGGCGATGCGCGGGTCTTCAACCTCTACAGGTTCAGCGCCGAGGCTACGCTGCGAGTCCAGCAGGCCGAGCGCGAGATCAATGCGCGCCAGACTGCCGAAGCGGGCTGAATGCCGCAGTGATTTCGCGCGCACCAAGCACGGGATCGGAAGACTACCGGTGCCCCGCCACAGCGCTGGAAGTGCCGCGGTCTGCGGCCCACCACAAGGTTGCGAAGACGCCCTCCGCCATCGGCGCGTGATAGCTCGGGCATCAGCCGGGGCCACACAGGCGCCAGGTCGCAGATCGAAGCGAGATCATACCGGGCATGAAGGCGACGACCATGGGCGACATTGCGACACAGGATTTCACAGCGTTCCTTGAGGGGGAAGTTCCCGTCTGGATCGAATCGGTCTGGTCGGCCATCGAGCCTGTGGCGGCCGACTTTATCCACTTGCTCGACGTGCCGATGATAGCAGCATTCCTGGCCGGGGGCCTCGCGATGATGGCAGGTGCACGGCTCGCTCTGCTTGGTGCAATCCTGCTGCTGGTCGCGCACACGCTGGTCCGGTTCGAGGTTCTTCCGGCGTCTCCCGACTGGGTCGCGCCCGCCGTGGTGGTTCTGTTGGTGCTTGGCGCGGTGCAAGGCGTGCTGACGCTCTTTCTGGGTGAACAGACAGCGGGGACCGTCCTTTTTGCGGCGCTGCTCGGCACGATCCTCTTCGTGATCTGGAGGGGGCCGGCGAAGCTGCTGCGGCTGCTCGGCCTTGTCATGCTGCGAAAAAAGGGGCGCTGGTAATGGCGGACGCATCGATCTTCATGTTCGAGCACGATCAGCTCCTCGCGGGCGCGCTCTCCGGGCTGGCGCTGTCGGCGCTGCTGCGCAACCGCGCTGTCGCCACTCTGCTGGCGACTGCGATCGCCGGTGGAATCGTCTGGGCTATTCTGGTCGCCGCAGACGGGCCGACCGCGCTCTTCGAGGCAGGCGCCGCACGTCTTTCCGAGCTTGCTTCGGAGGGCTTCCTCACCGGTGCGCTTCTTGCAAAGACCGGCGTCTCCATCATCGAGTCGCTCGCGCGGCCGGGTCGCGGAGGACGCCGATGAACGCGCTCACCCCGCCCCCGCGCAGACCCGACCACCGGCTCTCGGATGCTGACCTTGAGCGGCTCGTTGACCGCATGCTTGCCGACGAGCGGCGGCGCGAGGCTGCGTTCCGCAGGCATCGCAGCACGGATCTGGAACGATTCCTGCGGCGCCTGGCGCGGAAGCGCCGGCAACTCATGTTGCAGCGCTGGCTGCCACCTGTGCCACGGGTCTCGATGCCGCATGTCTCCCTGCGCGCGATCATGCCGTGGACGATGCCCGCGCGCGCAGCGTCCGCGACCGCCGCAGGCACCGATCCCGACGCCCGCCGCCACCGCCCGGCGCGGCACTGGCGCCACAAGCTGCCGCTGATCGCTTTGTTCATCGCCGCGAAGGTGGGGCTCGGGCTTCTGGCCGAACCGCTGCTGACCCCCGTCCTTTCACAGCTTCCGAACAAGATGGTCGAGCAGGCAGAGGCCGCCATGCGCTGCGGCGACGCCGTGGTGCTGCGAGAGGCGGACGGCACGTTCGTCGGCGCCCTGCCGGTGCATCCCTCCACCGCCTGTCAGGACACGCACCTGACTGCGCCCTTCGACGACGAAACCGCGCTGCGCATTGCCGAAGCCATCGGGAGCCTCGAGGGGCGCTGGGAGCGTAGCGCGCGCACGCTTCTGGGGCAGGATTTGGTGGGGCTGGTCCGCGGCGCCGCATTCGAGGTCGAACGTACGATGCGCGGGCTCACGCGCGAGGAGGCAGTCCAGAGCTGGCTGGACGGCGAGCCCGCGACCCGCCTTCCGCCGCGTGGCAGCGGCCCCATCCTGTCAGCCTTCGAAGCCCTGACCGGGCAGGCCGATGCGGTCGACGGCGCGATCGCCAAGCTGATCAATATCGGCGCCGCGATGGTCTTTGTCGCCCGACATCTGCAAGACGACGAACTGGCGCGCGCCCACTTCCTCGCGGGGCGGATGACGGTCATTCACGGGACGGGTCGCCCGCTCGCCGGCGCCGTGGCGGCCGAGGCCCTGTTCGGCGGGCCACCGCAGAACCTCGGTGAAATCTGCCTGTTCGCCGCAGCATCGACCTTCAACCTCTACCAGGATCTGCCGGTCTATGGCGGGGCGGTGGCATGGCGGCATGGCCGGGCCCAGACCCGGGCCGCGGCCTGCGCAAACCGGCTCGCCTCGCACGACGCCGAACGTGCCGACGCCATCGAGGTGATCGAGGGATTTGCAAACCCGACGCACATGCTCCCCGGCATTCGGGGACCGCAGCAAATCGCCATGCGCGATGCCATGATCGCCGCTTGGACGACGAGCCATCCCGGTGGCGAGCACGTGACGCTGGACCTCGACGCACAACGCGACGCTGAAGCGGCATTCGAGACGCTCATGCCCGACCTCTCTGCCCGGCTCGCGCCCGGCCTATGCCTTTCGGGCCCCTGTGATGTGCCAGTCGACTACCTGTTCGCGGTGGCGGAAATCTCCGGTGATGGCCTGCCTTTGCGGACCGTGCTGACAAACCGTCACCGGACCCTGTTCGGCCCCTTCGAGCGGTCCGCGGAAGGGGCGGCGATCCCGCGCGCGCCCTCTTTCGGTCTCGGGAGCCAGCACAAGACGCCGCTGGCCCTCATTGCCGTGGGCAATCATGAAGAAAGGCTGTGCAACCGTCGCTCGGGGCAAATCACCAACACGAGCGGCCCGGACCCCGTCGAGGAATGTCTCGAGGATCAACCCGAAGGCTGGGTCGATATCGCGGCCGCATTCGGGATCTCGATGAACCTGCCCTGGATTGATGTCGCGCGCCGACATGGTGCGGAGATGCACGACCTCGAAACCAGCCTTGGATTTCTCGGCGACCCGGCAGGCCCGGCCGGCGCAGCGCTGGGCGTCGGACGGCGCGCACCGCCGGAGCGGTTCATGGCCCTGTTCGCCACAATTGCGCGCGCCGGCCTCGGCGAGCCCGCGCGAACCGACGGGCTGATGCTGCTCGACGGGCATCCGGTGCGGCCGGTGGACCTCGAGGAACTGGGCTATGGTGGTGACGTTGCGGCGAGGGCCGCATCGGTCATGGCGGCCCCCCTCGCACCGAATGGTACCTTGCGGGGTCTGCCGGAACAACTGGCGCCGCTGGGCTGCGAGGCCCTGATGGGCAAGACCGGGACGACCGAAATCAGTTCCGGCCCCCGCGCGCGCTCGCGCTCGGCAACGGTTGTCGTGCGCTGTGTAGAGCGCCACTTCGTGGTCTTCGCCGGGATCGAGAGCACGCGCAGCGACACGCCCCTCGGCGCAATCAACGCCCGTGACCTCGAAAGGGGCATCGCCGCGGCTCTCGCCGGCTTCGCGCACGGGGACTGATATGCCCGAGCTCCATGAAATGACGCAGCCCTCAGAGTTCGGCCCGGCGGCATCACGTGCTGACCGGGACCAACTGCCCGGTGCGGGTGGCACAGGGGCGCATGACCGATGTTCGATATGATCACCAGCCGCGCCCGGCTCCACGCCGCCTGGCGGCGCGTGCGCCGCAACGGCGCCGCAACTGGCGGCGACGGCGAGACCGCGGCGCAGTTCTCAGCCCGGCTCGACACCCGGCTCGATCAGCTTCGCGCCGAGCTGCGCGACGGGCGCTACCGCCCGGGGCCGCTGCGCCGGGTCACGCTCGCCCGCCCCGATGGGCGAACCCGGACGCTGCGCATCCCAGGCCTCGCAGACCGCGTTGCGCAGACCGCCACCCAGGCCGTTCTCGCCGAGCATCTTGACGCGTGGATGAGCCCCGAAAGCTTCGGCTACCGCCCCGGCCGCTCGGTGGATCAGGCGTTGGCGCGACTGCGTACCCGTGCTCGGGGTCAACGCTATGTCCTCGACGCCGACATTCACGCCTTCTTCGACTGTGTCCCGCATGACCAGCTGCTCGACGAGCTAGGCATCTGGATCGCCGATCGTCGGGTGAGGGCGCTGCTCGGGCGCTGGATCGCGAGGTTCGGCGGGCGCAGAGGTCTGGCGCAGGGCGCACCAGTCTCACCGCTGCTCGCCAATATCTTCCTGCACCCGCTCGACGCCACCTTCGCCTGCGAAGGCATTGATCATGTCCGCTACGCCGATGACTTCGTCGCGCTCGCGCGCGACCGCCGCCAGGCACAGGCGGCGCGTCGTCTTGCCGCCGGCGTGCTCGCGCGCCGCGGCCTCGCGCTGCACCCGGACAAGACCGCGATCCGCCCGCTCGGCGAGGGGCTGACCTTCCTCGGACAACGCCTCTTCCTCGCGGCGGGATCGTGACCGCGCCGGGGCCGATTTTGCGCACCGTCTCAACATGATAGAATGAGAGCTGCGGTGCCCCTGCGCCCGCCGGAGGGTGGGTAAACGCGGAAACGCTTGACATGAAAGGAAGATTCTGGTGCTCTAAAGCTGCTCGCTCTTTGAATCTGTCGGATTCGGCCATGTCCGCGCGGAGGGTGGAAAAATCGCCCGAAAAACCGCGCTATCTCATGGCTTTATAGAGGAGGAGTCTCACCGCCCCTTCGGGGGCGGCCTCACTGAAACGGGATGGGCCGTGCGTCGGTGCCTTCATCGCCCAGCGTCTCACCGCCCCTTCGGGGGCGGCCTCACTGAAACGATGGGCTATACCCGATGAGCCTGTTTTACCGCTAGTCTCACCGCCCCTTCG
>PXES01000119.1 GCA_003564655.1 Paracoccaceae bacterium | reverse complement strand
TGCACCTTGCCCTTCAGGATATCCGCGCCAAGCTGCGGCAGATCGGCCAGGGTGGCGGGGCGGGTCATCGCCTCGAGCTTGTCCATCGGCAGGTCGCGGGCGATCCGCTCCCAGGCTTGCACCCGGCGCGCGTAGGGTTGCATCACCGAGTCGATCCCCAGCAGATTCACCCCGCGCAGCAGAAACGGAATCACTGTCGCGGGCAGCGCCGCCCCACCCGCGAGCCCCACGGCAGAGACCGAGGCGCCGTATTTCATCTGCCCCAGCACGCGGGCCAGCATCGCGCCGCCCACGGCATCGACGCAGCCCGCCCAGGTCTCGGATTCGAGCGGGCGCTTGACCGTCTCGGCAATCTCGTCGCGCGGCACGATGCGGCTGGCGCCGAGGTTGCGCAGGTAGTCTTCCGTCTCGGGCCGCCCGGTGACGGCGGCGACCTCATGCCCGAGCGCGGCCAGCAGCGCCACCGCAACCGAGCCGACCCCGCCCGCGGCCCCTGTCACCAGCACCGGCCCGTCGCCCGGGGCAAGCCCGTGATCCTCGAGCGCCATGACCGCCAGCATCGCCGTGAAACCGGCAGTGCCCACGGCCATGGCCTGGCGCGGGCTCAGCCCCTCGGGCAGCGGCACCAGCCAGTCGGCCTTGACGCGCGCCTTCTGCGCATAGCCGCCCCAATACGCCTCGCCTACGCGCCAGCCGGTCAGCACGACCTTGTCGCCGGGCTTGTAACGCGGGTCGTCCGAGGCGGCGACCGTTCCGGCAAGGTCGATCCCCGGCACATGCGGATAGTTGCGCACCAGCCCGCCGCCCGGGCCGATGCACAGCCCGTCCTTGTAGTTCAGCGTCGAGAAGGCGACATTGATCGTCACCTCGCCTTCGGGAAGCTGGTCCTCGGTCAGTTCGGTGACCGCGGCGTGGGTGTTGCCTGCGTCGTCCTTGCTGACCAGCAATGCGTTGAAGCCCATTGTCTTCCCTCCTGTGTGGATCGTGTCGCCTGTTCCGGCCATAGCAGGGCGCCCGCCCGCGCGCAAAGCCCTTTGCTCAGCCCATCTCGTCAAGCATGTGCCGCCCGCGCGCATCCTCGACCTCGATCACCCACAGATCGGGGTCGAAGCCGCGCTGGCGGGCGATGGCGGCATCGACCTCTGCTTCGGGGCCCTCGGTCAGCGGCTGCCAGACCAGCGCTTCGGCGGCGATGTCATACTGGCGCAGATAGGCGCGCGCGGTGCCGTCGAGAAGCGCGAGTTTCACCAGCACCGCGCCGGCGGTCGCATCGCCGCGCGCCGCGACATAGACGGCGATCCCCTCCATCTGCAGGCGGCGCAGATAGGCGCTGACCCAGACATGCGCGGCAAGGCGCGCGCTCATGGCGCGCCGTCGCGGAACTCCAGCCCCATCTCGGAATAGCGCGCGGCCTCGTCCTGCCAGTTCTCGCGCAGCTTGACCTGCAAGAAGAGATGCACGGGGCGGCCCAGGAACTCGGCCATCTCGGCGCGGGCGGCGGTGGAAATCGCCTTGATGGTCGCGCCCTTGTGGCCCAGCAGGATGCCCTTGTGCCCGGCGCGCGCGACATAGACGACCTGGTCGATCCGGACCGAGCCGTCGCGGCGTTCCTCCCAGCCCTCGGTCTCGACGGTCAGCTGATAGGGCAGTTCTTCATGTAGCCGCAGGGTCAGCTTCTCGCGGGTCATCTCGGCGGCGATCATGCGCAAGGGCAGGTCGGCGATCTGGTCCTCGGGGTAAAGCCAGGGGCCCTCGGGCAGGCTCTCGCCCAGCCAGCGGCGCAGATCGTCGACGCCGTGGCCCTTCTCGGCCGAGATCATGAAGGTCCGCGCGAAGGGGTAGGCGTCATTCAGCGCCGCCGAGAGGGCAAGCAGCGCCTCGGCCTTGACCCGGTCGATCTTGTTGATCGCCAGCGCCCCCGCGCGCCCTCGCGGCAAGCGGTCGCGCAGCGTGTCGATGATGGTCTGCACGCCCTCGGTCAGGCCGCGATGCGCCTCGACCAGCAGCACGACGATATCGGCGTCAGCGGCCCCGCCCCAGGCAGCGGCGACCATCGCCCGGTCGAGCCTGCGGCGCGGACGGAAGAGGCCGGGCGTGTCGACGAAGACAATCTGCGCCGCCCCCTCGAGCGCGACGCCCCGGATGCGCGTGCGCGTGGTCTGGACCTTGTGCGTGACAATCGAGACCTTGGCGCCCACCATGCGGTTGGTCAGGGTCGATTTGCCGGCATTGGGCTCGCCGATCAGCGCCACGAAGCCTGCGCGGGTGGTCATCGGGGGCTCTCCTTGCTGCTGCGCTCGCCATAGTGCAGCGGCGCCGCAAAGGCCAGCCCCCGGATCGGTGCGACGCGCCGCCCTTGCGCAGATGCCGCGGCAGCGCCGTTGCAGGGGGCTCGATGCCCCCTGTGACGGCACCCCCGTGGGAGATGGAAAAGCGCCCGCGCGCGGAGCCCACCCACCCGCCCATGCCCCGCGCACGGGCGCTCGCCCCCGGTGGCCCGGGGGCGGGGCGTTGACGCAGCTTTGGGGCGTTGATGCAGATGCCGCGGCAGCGTCGTCGCAGGGGGCTCGATGCCCCTGTGACGGCACCCCCTCCTCGGGGCAGGCGCGCGCGTCAGTGAATGAGCCGCCCCATCGCCGCAGCCACATCGGCCATGCGGCAGGAAAAGCCCCATTCATTGTCATACCAGGCCAGCACTCGCACAGTGCGGCCCACCACCTTGGTCTGCTCGGGCGCGAAGATCGAGCTGTGCGTCGTGGGGTTGAAATCGACCGAGACCTTGGGCTCGGGGTCATAGGCCAGCACTGCGCCCATCGGCCCGGCGGCGGCCTCGGCGACGATGGCGTTGACATCGGCGGCCGTGACATCTCGCGCCGCCTGAAAGGTCAGATCGACAGCGCTGACATTGGGGGTGGGCACGCGCAGCGCCGTCCCGTCGAGCCGCCCGGCCAGTTCCGGCAGCACCTCGCCCAGCGCCTTGGCCGCCCCGGTCGAGGTGGGGATCATCGCCATGGCCGCTGCCCGCGCGCGGTAGAGATCCGCGTGGCGGCGGTCGAGCGTGGGTTGATCGCCCGTATAGCTGTGCACGGTGGTCATGATCCCCGACTCGATCCCGATGGCGTCATTGAGCACCTTCGCCAGCGGCGCGAGGCAGTTCGTCGTGCACGACCCGTTCGAGACGACGTGATGTTCCCTGCGCAGGCTGCGGTGGTTCACGCCATAGACGATGGTCGCATCGGCCGCTTTCGCCGGGGCCGAGACCAGCACCCGCGCGGCCCCGCGCGACAGATGCACGGCAGCCTTGTCGCGGGCGTTGAACTTTCCGGTGCATTCCAGCACCACATCCACCCCGTCCCAGTCGAGCGTCTCGGGGTCGTAGCTCGACATCACCCTGATCGGCCCGCGCCCCAGATCGAGCGTGTCGCCCTGCACCCGGATCCGGCCCGGAAAGCGGCCATGCACGCTGTCGTATTTCAGCAGATGGGCATTGGTCTCGATCGGGCCAGTGGCGTTGATGCGCACGACTTCGACATCATTGCGCGCGGCCTCGGCGATATGCGCCAGCGTGCAGCGCCCGATGCGCCCGAAGCCGTTGATTCCGATGGTGATGGTCATGGGCAACACTCCAACTCAGGCCCTCGCTTGCTGGGTGTCTAGCGCCATCCCGGCCTGGTCCGAAAGGGGCAGGGCCTGCCTGCGTCGCGGCCGTTAGCGCAATCTTCGGATGATAGCGCTCGCAGGCGTCCGGGTGGAGCCTTGCCATCCGTGCTTGCACCCGCGCGCCCGGCATTGCATTGAGGGCGCGCGAGACGCGAACAGACAGGCCGGGCAGGATACGGGCAGCGCAGGATACGGGCAGCGTGGCGATCATCGAGAACATCTTCACCCTGATCAACATGCGGTCCTTTTCGTCGCTGTGGTTCTGGATCGTGATGGCCGTCTACTGGTCGGCGGTCAGCCGCACGGTCCTGGGCGCGCCCTATGACCTGATCCTGCGCGCCCGGCGCGAGGACGCGCAGAGCATCGAGGATCTGGACGCGCTGGTGAGCATCCATGTGCGGCGCAAGCTGTCCTTCGCCCGCCGCGCCGGGCACTGGGCGCTGGGGATCAATGCCGCCGTGCTGACCGTGATCGTGGTCATGGCCTTCGGCTATGATGTCGAATTCGCCCAGGCGCTGTTCCTGCTGGCCGTGCCGATGACGATCGTGCGGCTGCTCAGCCTGCGGCTGGCCTTCCGTATAGAGCGCCGCAACCTGCGCGGCGCCGCGCTGTGCCGGGCGCTGTTGCATCACCGTTTCTGGGTCCAGGCGCTCGGCGTTGTGGCGATTTTTGTCACCGCGGTCTGGGGCATGCTCTATGTCATGAGCCGCCCCATCCTGAGCATGTGAGCGCGTGAGTACCGGCCGCGTCATTCTGGGGGGCGCCCCCGAGGGGTTTGACGCCCGTCTGCTCGCCGCAGAGGTGGCGCGCGCCGATGGGCCGGTGATCCATGTCGCGCGCGACGACAAGCGCGCCGAGGCGATGGCGCAGGCGCTGGCCTTTCTCGCGCCAGACTGCGCGGTGCTGCGCTTTCCCGCCTGGGACTGCCTGCCCTTCTACCGCGTCTCGCCCGCGCCCGAGATCGCGAGCGCCCGCATGGCGACCCTGGCGGCACTGGCGCAGGGGCTGGCGGGGCGCGGCGTGGTGCTGACGACGCTGGCGGCCGCGCAGCAGCGCGTGCCCGCCCGCGAGACGGTCGCGGGCGCGTCCTTCCGCGCCGAGGTCGGGCGGCGCATCGACGAGGCGGGCCTGCGCGACTGGCTGGCACGGATGGGCTTCGCGCAGTCGCCCACAGTGACCGAGCCCGGCGATTTTGCCATCCGGGGCGGCATTTTCGACATCTACCCCCCGGGCGAGAGCGGCCCGGTGCGGCTGGATCTCTTCGGCGATGTGCTCGACGGGGCGCGGCGCTTCGATCCGGCCACCCAGCGCAGCCGCGAGAAACTGTCGCAAGTGGCCTTCGCTCCGGCCTCCGAGATCATCCTCGATCAGGCGGCGATCCCCCGGTTCCGGCAGAATTACCGCATCGAGTTCGGCGCGGGCGGCAGCGACGATCCACTCTACGAGGCCGTCAGCGCGGGCCGCAAGCATCAGGGCATGGAGCATTGGCTGCCCTTCTTCCACGACCGGATGGAGACGCTTTTCGACTACCTGCCCGCCGCGCCGGTCATGCTCGACGACCAGATCGAGCCCGCCCGTGCCGCGCGGTGGGAAGGGATCGCCGACCAGTATGACGCGCGGCGCGAGGCGATGGTCGCCAAGGGGCGCTTCGACACGGTCTACAAGCCCTGCCCGCCGGGGCTGCTCTATCTCGACGATGTGGCCTGGCAGGACAGCCTTGCCGGGCGGCGGGTGCTGCAACTCAACCCGCTGCCCACCGCGCCCGGCCCCGGCGTGATCGACGCGGGCGGGCGTGCCGGGCGCAACTTCGCGCCCGAGCGGCAGGCGGGCGCGAACATCTTTTACGCGCTGGCCGCCCATATCGCCACGCGGCGCGCGCAAGGCCAGGTGGTCGTGACCAGCTATTCCGAGGGCGCGCGCGAGCGTCTGGCGGGCCTTCTGGCCGATCACGGGGCAGAGGGCGCGCAGATGATCGCGGATGCGCGCGCGGTGCCGGAGGGCACGGGCGGGCTGTCGCTGGCGGTCTGGCCGCTCGATGCCGGGTTCGAGGCGCCGGGGCTGACCGTCATCTCGGAACAGGACGTGCTGGGCGAGCGGCTGGTGGGGCGTGCCAAGCGCCGCAAGCGGGCCGAGAACTTCCTGACCGAGGCGCAGGCGCTGACCCCCGGCGATCTGGTCGTGCATGTCGAGCATGGCGTGGGCCG
>PXES01000332.1 GCA_003564655.1 Paracoccaceae bacterium | reverse complement strand
ATCAGCGTGGATTTGCCCGACCCCGAGGGACCGCAGACCACGATCCGCTCGCCCCGGTTCACGGTCATGTCGATGTCGCGCAGCACATGGAAGCTGCCAAACCATTTGTTCATGGACGTGATCTGGATGGCAACCTCATCGGTCACCTTCATCTGGCTGGTGTCGATGTGGCGCTCGACGGGAATGTCGAGGACGGGTTCGGTCATGATGCGTGCCTCCGGCCTAGCGGTTGTCGGTCTTCAGCTTGCGTTCGAGATACATCGAATAGCGCGAGATCCCGAAGCAGAAGAGGAAGAACAACGCCCCGATGAAGATGAAGAGTTCCCAGTAGATCCCCTGCCAGTCGGTCGAGGCGCGGATCGCGTTCGACAGCCCCACCGGGTCCAGCAGCCCGATGAACACCACCAGCGTCGTGTCCTTGAACAGCCCGATAAAGGGGTTGACGATCCCGGGGATCGATATTTTCAGCGCCTGCGGCATGATGATCAGCCGCTGCGCCTTCCAGTAGTCCAGCCCCAGCGCATCCGCCGCCTCGTACTGGCCCTTGGGCAGCGCCGCGAGCCCGCCGCGGATCACCTCGGCCATGTAGGCGGCAGCGAACAGCGTGACCATGATGATCACGCGCAGGATCAGGTCGAAGCTGGTCCCCGGCGGCAGGAAGTAGTTGAGCAGCAGCGAGGCGGTGAACAGCAGCGTGATCAGCGGCACGCCGCGAATGAACTCGATGAAGATCACGCAGACGGATTTCACGAACACCATGCCCGACTGCCGCCCCAGTGCCAGCAGGATGCCCAGGGGCAGCGACAGCGAAATCCCCGTCACCCCGATCACCAGCGAGATCAGGAACCCGCCAAAGCGGTCCGAGCGCACGAATTCCAGTCCCAGCGGCAGGATCCCGGTCATGGTGCTGTTGAACGGCTCTGCGAAGAGCAGCCACCAGAACACTGGCGCCAGCACCGCTGCGAACACGGCGGCAAGCCCGTTGACCCTGCGCACCAGAACGAAGGCCACATAGCCAGCGACGAACCCCAGCGCCGCCGAGACCGGCAACCAGACCGAGCCGCCCCAGAGCAGGTGATAGGCCACGAACGGATAGATGGCCGAGAACCACAGCATCTTGCGCGGCAGGTTGGTGAACAGCACGGGCGACAGGGCCACCAGCAGCAGCACGAAGGCGAGTGTCGGGCGCCAGTAAAGCGCGCTGGGGTAGAAGCCGAACAGAAGCTGGTGCCAGCGGTCGTTGATGACCGCAAAACATGCGCCCGATGCACCGTCGAGTATGCGGCGGCATTCCGACAGCGACCCGGCATTCCAGACCGTGCCCAGCAGCCATGGTCCGATCGCGGCAAGCGTGTACCAGATCACCGCCAGCGAGATCAGCGTCAGGACCGTGTTGAAGACATTCGAGAACAGGTTCTCGCGCAGCCATTTCACGGCGCCCTTCTCGGTCAGGGGCGGCTCCTGTTCGGGCAGCATGGTGTCGCGGACAAAGGCGACGGTTCCGGCATGGGTGTCGCTCATGCTACCGCTCCTTCAGCTTGACGCGATTGTTGTAGACATTCATCAGCCCCGAGATCGTCAGGCTGATGGCCAGGTAGATCAGCATCATCAACAGCATCCCCTCCAGCTCGCGCCCGGTCTGGTTGATGGTGATGCCGCCCAGCGTCGAGCGCAGGTCCATGTAACCCACGGCGAGCCCCAGCGAGGTGTTCTTGGTGATATTGAGATAGTTCGAGATCAGCGGTGGAATGATCACCCGCAGCGCCTGCGGCAGGATCACCAGCCGCATCGTCTTGCCGGGTTGCAGCCCCAGGGCAAAGGCGGCCTCGGTCTGACCTTTTGAGATGGCGAGGATCCCGGCGCGCACGATCTCTGCAATGAAGGCGCCGGTATAGATGCCCAGGCCCAGCCACATGGCGATCAGCGAGTTGCGCAGATGTGTGCCGCCTGCAAAATTGAAGCCCCGCAATTCGGGGTATTCGAGATGCGCGCCCAGGACGATGAACAGCAGCGTCACCGGCCCCAGCAGCACGAGGATGGACTTCCACCACGTCTTGGGCCGAACACCGGTTGCGTTCTGCACCCGTGTCGCATGGTCGATGACCAGCTTGTTGACGTAGATCCCGGCAGCGATCAGCGCGATGATCAGCAGCCAGACAATCGACGGGTTCACTGGGCCGACCCGGATCGTGCCAAGATCCTGCGCGAACATGATCGCGGGGACGAACACGCCGCGATTGGTGATGGCGACGGAGTCGTTGAAGATCATGCTCGCACTCGGCTCGTCACCGCGAAAGGCCGAAGGTGCAGGCATTGCCTCGGTCATGATGGCGCCGAAGATCAGGATCCACAGCAGAGTGGGGATGTTGCGAAAGACCTCGACATAGACGGTCATCAGCCGCCCGACGATCCAGTTGTTCGACAGCCGCAGCACGCCCGCGATCACGCCCAGCACGGTCGCCAGCGCGCAGGCCATGACGGCAAGGATCATGGTGTTGATGAAGCCCACCAGCGCGGCGCGGCCATGCGTCATCTGGCTGTTGTATTCGATGGGCCGCTGGTTGATGTCGTACCCTGCGGGGGCGTTCAGGAATGCAAAGCTGAACGTCCGGCCCAGCGCGCGCAGATTGTTGACCGTGTTGTCGATCAGCCAGGCCGCGCCCAGCATCAACAGGAACAGGAAAAACACCTGTATCGTGATCGACCGGTAACGCTGATCATACAGCAGCATGCTGAAGGTGAACGCCTTTTTCGGGGCTTCACCGGTCGCTCTCGGATCGGTTGCTGTAGACATCGCGCTCTCCTGACGTCGGGCCTGTGCACCGCGCCACTTGTCGCCTGCCGGGTCGGGGGCAGAAGGGGACGGGGCGCGCACCACCCGGTGCGCGCCCCCTTTTCAGATCAGCGGAAGGGCGGGGCGTACATCAGCCCGCCTTGCGTCCACTGGGCGTTCAGCCCGCGCGACAGCCCGATGGGGGTCTGGTCGCCGATATTGGCCGCGAAGATCTCGCCATAGTTGCCGGCGGCCGCAATCGCGCGCACGGCCCAGTCGTTGGAGAGACCCAGCATCTCGCCGAAATCCCCTTCCGAGCCGAGGATGCGGTTGATCTCGGGGCTGTCGGTGCCCTGCGCCAGCTCAGCGACATTGGCCGAGGTGATGCCCAGCTCTTCCGCCGCGATCAGCGCCATCAGCGTCCAGCGTGCGATGCCTTCCCACTGCTTGTCGCCGTCACGCACCACCAGGCCCAGCGGCTCTTTCGAGATCACTTCGGGCAGGATGACGTGGTTGTCCGGGTTCTCGAAGCTGGCGCGCGTCGCGGCAAGGCCCGACACGTCGGTCGTGTAGACGTCACAGGCGCCGGCGAGGTATTGCTGCTGCGCCTCGGCATTGGTCTCGATCGGAACGGGCTCATACTCCATGCCATTGGCGCGGAAGTAGTCGGCGAGGTTCAGTTCGGTCGTCGTGCCGGTCTGGATGCAGACCGTCGCGCCGTCGAGTTCCATGGCCGAGCTGACGCCGATCTCGCGATTCACCATGAAGCCCTGACCGTCATAATAGTTGGTGCCGACGAAGGTCAGGTTCAGGTCGATGTCGCGGGTGAAGGTCCAGGTGGTGTTGCGCGCCAGCACGTCCACCTCGCCCGAGGCGAGCGCCGAGAAACGGGTCTGTCCCGTGGTGGGCACGAAATTCACGGCCATCGGGTCGTCAAGGATCGCCGCTGCGATGGCGCGGCACTTGGCCACGTCAAAGCCTTGCCAGACGCCGTTCGCGTCGGGTGCCGAGAAACCGGCAAGCCCGGTCGAGACCCCGCAGTTCAACTCGCCCCGATCCATCACGGTGTCGAGCGTCTGCGCATGGGCAACGCCCGCGCCCAGCGAAGTCACGGCGATAGCGCCGGCGAATAGGGATTTTTTCATGTCAACCTCTCTGTTGTCGCCGCCTTGGCGGCGGTCTGTCCCGGTGGCTCCGGGGGCATCGTCCGGGACGGTTGTCGCCCCGGTTCGTCGGCAATTTTGTGCCGAAATCTGCCAAGCGGTCAAGCATGGAATGCCACAGCGGCCATAAAGATCGGTTTTCGGTGCGATGCACCTCATTCGAAAGGCGCTTTTACCGGCACTGCGCAAACCCTGTCCGGCCCGCAGGGCCGGACAGCGCCCGCGAGCGGGGCATGGGCGGGCGGGTGGGCTCCGCGCGCGGGCGCTTCTCGGGCGACGGCGGTTCAGGCGATCTGCGAAAAGGCGTCGCGCAGCGCCTGCGACCAGGCGCTCGACATGGCGGCGAACTCCTCGTCCTTGGCCTCGATCCGGCGCTGCTGGCTGACGCGCAGCGCGTCCTTCTCGATCACCACCAGATCAAGCGGCATCCCCACGCTCAGATTGGACCGCAGGGTGGAGTCCATCGACAACAGCGCCGCCTTCTTCGCATCCGCAAGGGGCGTGTCCACCGTGATCACACGGTCCAGGATCGGCTTGCCGTATTTGTGCTCTCCGATCTGCAGATAGGGCGTGTCTTCGGTGGCCTCGATGAAATTGCCCTCGGGGTAGACCAGAAACAGCCGCATCTGCCCGCCCGCGCGCTGGCCCGCCACGATCAGGCTGGCATTCGCGGCCTCGGCATTGCGGCCCATCCGGTCACGCGTCTCGCCGGTCACGCGGGCAAGCGTCTCGCCCACGATGGTCGCCACGCCAAGCATGCTCTCGCTGCGCATGATCGAGGTCTCATGCGTCGCGTCAGGATCGT
Source organism: Paracoccaceae bacterium (assembly GCA_003564655.1). GTDB lineage: Bacteria > Pseudomonadota > Alphaproteobacteria > Rhodobacterales > Rhodobacteraceae > Roseinatronobacter. The sequence continues at coordinate 1,164 of PXES01000332.1, read as the reverse complement.
CGATGGCCTCTTGTAGCCGCGCCAGGGTTGTCTGCGTGACCGACAGATTGCCTGCGGTCATCATCGCGATGACCCGCTCGCCCGGGTCCTCGAACACGAACATCTTGCGATAGGTCGAGATATTGTCGAGCCCGGCATTGGTGCGGGTATCCGACAACAGCACCAGCCCGGCCTTGAGCAGCAGGCCCACGCAATAGGTCATCACTCGCTCCTCGCCGCCATTCCGCGACCGCTGCTTTCCCCGTGACGCGCGTTCATTGCTGCTGCGCCTCGATCACCACGGTCACGTCCAGCCTTTCCTCGGCCCCGCCCAGCACCACACCGCGGATCGGGGCTGCGTCCTGCGCATCCAGCCCGGACCCCAGGCGGATATAATGCTCGTTCGGGCACGAGCCGTTCGAGGCGTCGAAGCCGACCCAGCCCAGCCCCTCGATATGGAGCTCGGCCCAGGCGTGGCTGGCCTCATGCGGGGTGCCGTCCTCGGTCGCGTTCAGATAGCCCGAGACATAGCGCGCGGGCAGACCGACCAGATGCGCGCAGGCAATCATCACATGGGCGTGGTCCTGACAGACCCCTGCCCCCTCGTTCATCGCTTCGGCGGCGGTGGTGTGGGCATGGGTCAGGCCCGGCTTGTAGGGCAGCGCGACAGCCACCGCCGCGGCCAGCGCGTGCGCGCGGTCAAGCGTGCTCGCGCCTTCCATACCCGCAAGCGTCTTTTCGGTCAGTTCGCGGATGGCGCGGTTGGGTTCGGTGCGCGGGGTGCCGCGCAGATAGGCCTGAGGCGGCACCCGTTCACGATGGCCGCGCAGAATGCCTGCGGTATCGGTCGTCTCGACCGTGCCGCTGACCGTCACCTCGATATGATCGGTCGGCGCGCGCAGCGAGGCGGTCTGGATATAGTCCCCCGCCCCGTCGCGAAACAGCGCCCCCATCTTGGCGCCGGGCACGCTGACCTGCCAGTCGACAATCTTCTGCCCCTCGCATTTCGCGGGCGTCAGGCGCAGGCTCTGGAGGATACCGCCCACCGGCGCGGCAAAGTCATACCGCGTTTTATGCAGGACGTTCAGGATCATCGTGCCTCTCCGGTCAGGTAATGCGCGTGGATGTTCTGCCCCAGCCCGGCATTCTCGGCGATCATCCGGGTCAGGAACTCATGCAGCCCCT
>PXES01000109.1 GCA_003564655.1 Paracoccaceae bacterium | reverse complement strand
TGTGGCGCCGGTCGCGTGTCAGGTCGCGTCCGAGATGAACTTCACCGCATCGCCGAAGGTCTGGATGTTCTCGGCGGCGTCATCGGGGATCTCGATGCCGAACTCTTCCTCGAAGGCCATGACCAACTCGACCGTGTCGAGGCTGTCGGCGCCAAGATCGTCGATGAAGGACGCCCCGTCGGTGATCTTGCCCTCGTCCACGCCCAGATGCTCGACGACGATCTTCTTCACCCGATCCGCGATATCGCTCATGTTCTTCCCCTCAGGTTTTGCCGATCCTTCGGCTTTGAATGTCTGTCCGGGCCGCCTGCGCGACGCGGTGTCGAGCGCCCCTTAAGAGGAATGGCGCAGCGCGTCAAGCGTCTCGCCCACCCTCCAGCGCGACCGTTGCATAGCACAGGCGGCGCGTTGCACAAAGGGGCGGCGCAGAGGGCGGTGCGTGGGCTCAGAGCATCGCCATGCCGCCATTGACATGCAGGGTGGCGCCGGTGACGTAGCCTGCCTCCGGGCTGGCGAGGTAGACCACCCCGGCGGCGATCTCCTCGGGCGTGCCCATGCGGCCGGCGGGGATGCGGGCGTTGATCGCGTCCTGCTGGTCGTCGCTGAGCGCCTCGGTCATCGGCGTGGCGATGAAGCCCGGCGCGATGCAGTTGACGGTGATTCCGCGCGAGGCGACCTCTTGCGCGAGCGCCTTGGACAGCCCCACCAGCCCGGCCTTGGCGGCCACGTAATTCGCCTGACCAGGGTTGCCAGTGGCCCCCACCACCGAGGCGACATTGACGATCCGGCCCCAGCGCGCCTTCATCATGCCGCGCAGACTGCCGCGCATCAGCCGCATTGCCGCCGTCAGGTTCACGTCCAGAACCTCGGACCATTGCGCGTCGGTCATGCGCATCATCAGCGTGTCGCGGGTGATGCCCGCATTGTTGACCAGGATATCCAGCCCGCCCATCGCCGCGCTTGCGGATTTGGGCAGCGCGTCGATGGCCTCGGGGTCCGAGAGGTTGCAAGGCAGCACATGCGCGCGCGCGCCCAGATCGGCGGCCAGCGCCTCGAGCGGCCCCTCGCGGGTGCCCGACAGCGTCACCGTCGCCCCGGCCCCGTGCAGACCCCGTGCGATCGCGGCACCAATCCCGCCAGAGGCCCCCGTCACCAGTGCGGATTTTCCCGTCAGGTCGAACATGGCTTTCCTTTCCTGTCCCAAGGCGTTTGTCTGGCTGCGGTCTATACCAATCCTGTCACGGCCAGACCATGACGAAGTTTTGCCTTGCGGGACGCGCGGGCAGGCGGAAACTGACCGAGGCCGGAGGAGGACGAGACACCCCATGCTCAGCCGAGACGATCTGACCGCACTGTTCCGGGTGGGCGTGCACGCCGCCGATCCGCGCGCCGCCGTGCGCGAGGCCCTGCGCAATCGCCCCCTGCCCGATCATGCGCGGCTGTTCATCCTCGCGCTGGGCAAGGCCGCCCGCGCCATGGCCGAGGCCGCCATGACCGCCCTGCCCCGCCCCGCGCGCGTGCTGGTGGTCACGAATTACGAGAACGCGGCGGACCTCGACGGGGCCGAGGTGATGGCGGCGGGCCACCCCGTCCCCGATGCCAATGGCCTGCGCGCCGCCCGGGCCGCCGAAGACCTGCTGGCCGAGGCGGGCGCGGAGGACCGTGTGCTGGTCCTCGTCTCGGGCGGCGGCTCGGCGCTGCTGCCCGCGCCGGTCGACGGGCTGAGCCTTGAGGACAAGGCCGAGGTGAGTCGCATCCTGCTGGGCGCGGGGCTGGATATCGTGGCCATGAACGCGGTGCGCCAGCATCTGTCGCGGCTCAAGGGCGGGGGGCTGTTGCGCGCCGCCCACCCGGCGCCGGTTACGGCGCTGATCCTGTCGGATGTGATCGGCGATGATCTGCGCGCGATCGCCTCTGGCCCGACAGTCGCGCCGATCGCGCCCCGCGCCCATGTCGCCGAGATGCTGCGCGCCAACGGGCTGTGGGAGCGGCTGCCCGAAGAGGCGCGAGACGCCCTCACCCGGCCTGAAGACGATCTGCCCGCGCTGACGGCGGAAAACCGGCTGATCGGGTCGAACCGGCAATCGCTGCTGGCCATGGCCCGCGCGCGCCCCGAGGCGACGCTCATCGAGCCCCCGCTGATCGGCGATGTGGCCGAGGCCGCCGCGCGCGTTGTCCAGACCGTGCGGGACAACACGCCCCGCCTGGCCCTTTTCGGCGGCGAGACGACCGTCACCCTGCGCGGGCGCGGGCGCGGCGGGCGCAATCAGGAACTCGCCCTGCGCGTGGCGCTGGCACTGGCGGGGCGCCCGGGCTGGCGGTTCCTCTCGGCGGGCACCGATGGGCGCGACGGGCCGACCGACGCGGCGGGCGCCATCGTCGATGGCGAGACCACCCTTCGCATCCGCGCCGCCGGGGGTGACCCCGAGCGGCTGCTCGCCGACAACGACAGCCACGCAGCACTGGCGCTTTCGGGCGATCTGCTGGTCACGGGTGCGACGGGGACCAATGTCGCCGATTTGCAGATCCTGACACTGGACCCGGAATAGCGTTCCCGACAACTCAAACGGATCGCCATCGCCATGCAAGCGCACGATTCGAAAAATCGTGACTCGCCTCCGGGGCTGCATCATTGTGAGTTTCGTTGCACCGTTTCGACCAACCGGGTTTCTTGACGGGCCCGCACAGGCGCAGCGGTCGATCAAGGGGTTTGCAAAGGAAGGACAGTCATGCAGCCGCTTTTCAGCGCACGCTGCAATTGCCTTTACAACAACGACAACCTGTCCGCAGAAAACCTGGACCGGTGGGCAAAGGAACTCGGTCTGCAAGGGGTCGCCTTCGATTCCGCTGCAGTGATTTCCAGCGTCAACCGAGTCGGGAACTGGGTCGGCGGCAACGTCCACGTGTTTTCGGACAGGGTTGTCTTTACCATGAACAGCCTCAACGCGGGCTTTCAGCACGATACGTCAGACCTCGTCATTCCTGCGAACATGATTGACGGCGTCGCCTTCGGCAGAATGCTGATCTTTGCCAAGACCGTCGATTGTGACGTCATGGACGCGAAGTTGCGATTTCGTTGCAATGGCAGGAAGAATGATCAGCTTCTCGGCGCCATCACATCGGTCATGAACCGGCCTGCGCCTGAAGACCGCTAAGCGCGGCACGACAGCCTTCAGCCTCACGCTCAAAACCCCCTGTGTCACAGCGCCCAGGGATAATTTCGCCTCACGCCGAGACAGACCCCGCGCGAAATTCAAGCGATTGGTGACAGTCATTGTCTGCCTTGCGACACCGCGTGTCCGGTCATCGCACAGCAACGGTCAAGCATGGCGTGAAGACCGCGTCGCGGGGTCTTGTGTGAGGTGCAGGGCACGTCCCGACCGGCCGCTCGGGACCAAGCCTCTTGCGGGGCACGAGGGCATGGCCTAAGCGGAGCGCATGTCCCAGCATCAGCGCCTTCTCATCATCGATTTCGGCAGCCAGGTCACGCAGCTTATCGCGCGCCGCCTGCGCGAGTTGAATGTCTATTGCGAAATTCACCCCTTCGACCGGGTGACCGACGCCTTTCTGCGCGATTTCGCCCCGCGCGCGATCATCCTGTCCGGCGGCCCGGATTCGGTGACGCGCGAAGGCTCGCCCCGCCCGCCAGCCAGCGCCTTCAGCCTCGGCGTGCCGATCCTTGGCATCTGCTACGGGCAGCAGGTGATGATGAAGGAATTGGGCGGGCTGGTGGTCTCGGGCGACGGCACGGCCGAATTCGGCCGCGCCAGGGTCAGCCCGAGCGCGCCGCTCGACCTGCTTGACGGCTGGTTCGCGGACGGCCCCGAGCAGGTCTGGATGAGCCATGGCGACCATGTCAGCCGCCTTGCCCCGGGGTTTGCGGTCTATGGCACCTCGCCCGGTGCGCCGTTTGCCATCACCGCCGACCCGTCGCGCCAGTTCTACGCGGTGCAGTTCCACCCAGAGGTCCACCACACCCCCGGCGGGCCGCGCCTGCTGGCGAATTTCGTGCAGCTTGCGGGCTTCACCGGCGACTGGACGATGGCGAGCTACCGCGAAGAGGCCGTGGCCAAGATCCGCGCGCAGGTGGGCGACCGCAAGGTGATCTGCGGGCTGTCGGGGGGCGTCGACTCCTCGGTCGCCGCCGTGCTGATCCACGAGGCCATCGGCGAGCAGTTGACCTGCGTCTTCGTCGATCACGGGCTGTTGCGGCTGAACGAGGCGACCGAGGTGGTGACCATGTTCCGAGATCATTACAACATCCCGCTGATTCACGCCGATGAAGGCGAGCGTTTCCTCGGCGCGCTGGAGGGCGTTTCTGACCCGGAAACAAAACGCAAGATCATCGGCGGATTGTTCATCGACGTGTTCCAGCACTATGCCGGGCAGATCGATGGTGCGGAATTCCTGGCCCAAGGCACGCTCTACCCCGACGTGATCGAGAGCGTCAGCTTCTCGGGCGGGCCGTCGGTGACGATCAAGAGCCACCACAATGTCGGCGGGCTGCCCGAGCAGATGGGCCTGAAGCTCGTGGAGCCGCTGCGCGAGTTGTTCAAGGATGAGGTGCGCGCGCTGGGGCGTGAGTTGGGCCTGCCCGCCAGTTTCATCGGCCGCCACCCCTTCCCCGGCCCCGGCCTTGCCATCCGATGCCCCGGCGAGATTACCCGCGACAAGCTGGACATCCTGCGCAAGGCGGACGCCATCTATATCGACCAGATCCGCCGCCATGGCCTGTATGACGAGATCTGGCAGGCGTTTGCGGCGATCCTGCCGGTGCGCACGGTGGGGGTGATGGGCGACGGGCGGACCTATGACTACGCGCTGGCGCTGCGCGCGGTGACGAGCGTCGATGGCATGACCGCCGACTACTACCCGTTCAGCCACGACTTCCTGGGCGAGACCGCCACGCGCATCATCAACGAGGTGCGCGGCATCAACCGCGTGTTCTACGACTGCACCTCGAAGCCGCCCGGCACGATCGAGATGGAATGATAATAAAGCCCCGGAGAGAATCACCGCCCGCTACAAGAGGCTACCTGTCACGATGGACCAATTTGGCGAGCGTATGAGGTTGAGTGTAGCGAGCGACCAGGACCTGACCACATGAAACCGTGGTTCTGGATTGCTCCGCTTTGCCTCGCGGCGGCCGTGTTGCTCGGAGTTCTGGCCGCAGTGTGGACCGCGCCGATCAAGCTCGTGGTTCCGGAACCCAGCGCAGGCCAGGCCTCACCTGCTGGCACAGGTGGCCCCGCTCCCGCAGACACCGCCCTCGCTCAGGAGCCGCCGGTCATGCAGTCCCGAGACAGGGAAACCTTCGATGCGCGCTGGGAATTGGCGCCCGATGCGATCCGTTCCCTGGCGCGGGTTATCGCCGAAGGAAACATTCCCGATCCGGATGTGCTTGCTGACTTGGGCCCCGATGCGATCTCGGCCGCCTATTCGGCGCCCACCCTGGATTTCACCCGCGATGGCCGCGCCGTGCCCTATCGCGCCACGCTGTTGCAGGAAGCGGTCATGGCCTTCAACACGGAGGCCGCGCGAACCCTTCTGTCACGTGGCGCCGATCCAACCGTGAACAACGGCGAAGCGGTGTTCACGGCAATCGAGCGGCGCACACCGGGCGCGCCCAGCTTCATGCTGTTCCCGGACCATGAAGCCAGCTTGCCGATCCTGCGCGCGTTGTTGGAGGCCGGAGCTGATCCCGATGTCCAGCGCCATGGGTTCCGCACACAAACGCCGCTCACACTCGCCGAGGGGAACAGCAATCTTGGCGCGTTGCTCATCCTCTTGGAAAATGGTGCGGACCCATGGCTGAGAATACCCTATCCCGAAGGTGGAGGCTCTCGTCGCAGCCTGATGGAGAGCCTGGTCTCGGCCGCAGGAAATGCAGCCGCAGCCGAAACACTGTTCCGGATCCTCAGGATATCCGCGTTCCCACCTCCTCCA
>PXES01000300.1 GCA_003564655.1 Paracoccaceae bacterium | reverse complement strand
TCGAGGACGCCTTTCTGCGCTCGCTCTTTCCAGGCCGGGCGGGCGAGCCGCCGCTGGGGCTGCTGATCGACCACCAGGGCGCGCATTTCAATCCGGCCCGCCCGTCCGACCTCGAGACGCTGCTCGCCACGCACCCCCTCGACGATCACGCCCTGCTGGCGCGCGCGCGCGAGGGCATGGCGCGGATGCAGGCGGCGGGGCTGTCGAAATACAGCGCGCATGACCCGGACCTCGCGCCGCCTGCTCCGGGCTATGTGCTGGTGGTCGATCAGCTGCGCGGCGATGCCTCGCTGACGCGTGGCGGGCTGGACGGGCCGCTGCCGCCGCAGGTGTTCCGCGAGATGCTGGTGCAGGCGCAGCTCGACTGGCCCGGCGCGCGCATCGTCATCCGCACTCACCCCGAGGCGCAGGCGGGCCATCGCCCCGGTCATTTCGACGCGTCCGACGCGGGCGGGACCATCACGCTCTGCGACGCCCCGGTCCCGACATGGGATCTGCTGACCGGCGCGCTGGCGGTCTACACCGTCTCGTCCCAGATGGGGTTCGAGGCGATCCTGGCGGGCCACAAGCCGCGCGTCTTCGGCCTGCCCTTCTACGCCGGTTGGGGCTTGAGCGAGGACGCTACCCCGCATCCGCGCCGCCGCCGCCGCCTGACCCGCGCGCAGCTATTCGCCGCCGCGATGCTGCTCTACCCGCGCTGGTACGACCCCTGCCGCGACCGGCTCTGCGCCTTCGAGGACGCGCTCGAGCACCTTGAGGCGCTGACCCGGGCCTGGCGCGAGGACCGGCACGGCTATACGGCGCTGAACATGCGGTTGTGGAAGCGCCCGCATCTGCAGGCCTTCTTCGGCCAGTGGCAACGGCTACGATTTGCCCGCGCGCCACGTCCCGACCGCCCGGCGCTGGTCTGGGGCACCGCGCCCGCACCCGAAGACGCGTGGGTGGTCCGGGTCGAGGACGGCTTTGTGCGCTCGCGCGGGCTGGGGGCGGAACTGACGCCGCCCCTGTCGCTGGTGGCAGATGATCGCGGGCTCTATTACGACCCGCACCACCCCTCGCGGCTGGAGGATCTGGTCGCAGCCCCCCTGCCCCCCGGCGGCATCGCGCGCGCCGAGCGGTTGATCGCGGCGATCATCGGGGCTGGCGTGAGCAAGTACAACCTGCCGGGCCCGCCGCCCGAGCTGCCGCAGGGGCACCGCATCCTCGTGCCGGGGCAGGTCGAGGATGACGCCTCGATCCGGCTGGGCGCGGCAGAGGTGCGGAGCAATCTGGAGCTGTTGCGCGTGACCCGGGCGCAGAACCCCGAGGCGGTGATCCTCTACAAGCCGCACCCCGATGTGGTGGCCGGGCTGCGCCCCGGCGCCATCCCCGAGGATGCGGCGCGCGCGCACGCCGATCTGGTGCTGCCGCCGGGCGATCCGGCGCGGCTGCTCGCGCAGGTGGACGAGGTCTGGACCATCACCTCGACGCTGGGCTTCGAGGCGCTGCTGCGCGGGGTGCCGGTGGTGACGCTGGGCGCGCCCTTCTATGCGGGCTGGGGGCTGACACGCGATCTGGGCGCGGTGCCAGAGCGGCGCAGTGCGCGGCCCGGGCTGGCCGGGTTCGTCCATGCCGCGCTGATCGCCTATCCGCGCTATCACGACCCGCTCACGCGCCTGCCCTGCCCGCCCGAGGTGGCGCTCGACCGGCTGGCGGGCGGCGGGCTGCCGCACGCGCCGGGGCTGCGGGTGCTGGCCAAGCTGCAAGGGGTGCTGGCCAGCCATGCGCGGCTGTGGCGGTAGACAGCGCCCTCGGGGCGTGCGGGGTGGGTGGGTGGGCACGGCCCGAGGGCGCTTTGCACCAGACGACCGCCTCTGATGACAACCAAGGCTGGCAGACAGCCCGACCGCATTGCGGGGGCGGGGCCGTTACAGCCGGTAGCCCGCCGAGACCTCGATGATCTGCCCGGTAATCCCGCTGGCCGCGTCCGAGAGCAGGAAGCGGACCATGCGGGCGACCTCATCGGCCTCGGCCAGTCGACCGAGCGCCGTCTCGTCCGTGAAGCGGCGGATCAGATCGGGCGGGCGCGGGCTATGGGCGCGCTCGATCGCGCCCGGTGCGACTGCGTTCACGCGCACCCCGCGCGGCCCGAGCGTCTTGGCGCAGGCGATCGTCAGGCTTTCCAGCGCTGCCTTGCTGGCCGCATAGACCGGCGCGGCGACCGGGGGCAGCCGGGCATTGATGCTGGTGATGTTGACGATGGACGCGCCCACGCCCAGATGCGGCACCGCAGCGCTGATCAGCGCCATTGGCGCGAGCGCGTTCACGCGCATGATACGCTCGGCGGCCGCAAGGTCGAACGCCTCGAGTGGCGGTTCTTCGGCGATCAGCCCCGCATTGTTCACGATCCCGTCGAGACGCCCGAAATGATCGCGCGTTGCCGCAATCAGCGCGGCCGGGTCGGGGTCGGAGAGATCGGCCCGCAGCGCCAGGGTGCCGGGATGCGCGGCGCAGAACGCGTCCGCCGCGTCGCGCGCGCTGTGCCATGTCAGCGCGATGGCATGATCGGGGGCCAGCGTCCCGGCGATGGCGCGCCCGATCCCGCGCGCGCCACCGGTTATCAGGACGACGGGTCGGCTCACGCCGCCCCGGCGAGATCGCGCAGCACGTAGTGCAGCACGCCACCATGTTCGACATATTCGCGCTCGATGGCGGTATCGATCCGGCATTTGAGCGTGATCGTCTTCTCGGTCCCGTCGCCATAGGTGATGGTGCAGGGCACCTCGGACAGCGGCTTCAGGTCGCCCTCGAGCCCGGTGATCGAGACGGTCTCGTCGCCCTTCAGCCCCAGCGATTTGCGGGTGTCGCCGCCTGTGAACTCGAACGGGATCACGCCCATGCCGACAAGGTTCGAGCGGTGGATGCGCTCGAAGCTCTCGGCGATCACCGCCTTGACGCCCAGAAGCGAGGTGCCCTTGGCCGCCCAGTCGCGCGAGGAACCGGCGCCGTATTCGCGCCCGCCGAAGACCACCAGCGGCACGCCGCGTTCCTGCCACGCCATCGCCGCGTCATAGATCGACGCCTGCTGCCCGTCCGGGTCCAGCGTATAGCCGCCCTCGACCCCGTCCAGCATCTCGTTGCGGATGCGGATATTGGCGAAGGTGCCGCGCATCATCACCTCGTGATTGCCGCGCCGCGAGCCGTAGGAGTTGAACTCGCGCACCGGAACCTGGCGTTCCTCCAGATACTTGCCGGCGGGTGTGGTCTGTTTGAAGCTGCCTGCCGGGCTGATATGGTCGGTCGTGATCATGTCGCCCAGGATCGCCAGCACGCGGGCGCCCTTGACGTCGCTGATCGTGCCGGGCTCTTTCGACATGTTCTGGAAATAGGGCGGGTTCTGGATATAGGTCGAGGTCGAGGGCCAGTCATAGGTCTCGGCTTCGGGGATCTCGACCCCCTGCCATTTCTCGTCGCCCTTGAACACATCGGCATATTTCGACTGGAACGCCTCGCGCGTCACCGTCTTTTCGACCAGTTCGGCGATTTCCGCCTGGGTGGGCCAGATATCCTTCAGATAGACTGGCTTGCCCTCCGGGTCATGGCCCAGCGGTTCGGTCGTGATGTCGACATTCATGTCGCCCACCAGCGCATAGGCCACCACCAGCGGCGGCGAGGCGAGGTAGTTGGCGCGCACGTCCGGAGAGATGCGCCCCTCGAAATTGCGGTTGCCCGACAGGACCGACACGCCGATCAGGTCGTATTTGTTGATCGCCTCGGAAATCTCGGGGGCGAGCGGGCCGGAATTTCCGATGCAGGTGGTGCAGCCATAGCCCACGAGGTTGAACCCGATCTTGTCGAGGTCTTCCTGCAGGCCCGCGGCTTCGAGATAGTGGCTGACGACCTGGCTGCCCGGCGCGAGCGATGTCTTGACCCAGGGCTTGCGGTTGAGGCCGAGGGCTGCGGCCTTGCGCGCCACCAGCCCCGCCCCAATCATCACGTAAGGATTCGAGGTGTTGGTGCAGGACGTGATCGAGGCGATCACGATCGAGCCGTCGTGCAACTGGTAATTCTCGCCCTCGGGGTTGTTCACATAGCCACGCGCGTGGTGGCCCTCGTCGCCCGGAATCGCTGCTGGCTCGGGCTGGCCGCCTTCGCCCTCCCAGCGCAACTCGTCCTTGGGGCTGCCATCCTTGCCTTCGCGCTCGCCCTTGACGTAAGCGCCAAAGGTCTTGGCCGCCTTGTCGAGCGCCACGAAATCCTGCGGGCGTTTGGGGCCGGAGATGGCGGGCACGATGGTGCCCATGTCCAGCTCCAGCGTGTCGGTGTAGATCGGCGCGTAATCCGCGTCACGCCAGAAGCCGTTTTCCTTGGCATAGGCCTCGACCAGCGCGATACGGTCCTTGTCGCGCCCGGTCTGTTCCAGATAGCGCAGCGTCTCGGCGTCGATGGGGAAGAAGCCGCAGGTCGCGCCATATTCGGGGGCCATGTTGGCGATGGTCGCACGGTCGGCGAGCGGCAGCTTGTCGAGCCCCTCGCCGTAGAATTCGACGAATTTGCCGACCACACCCTTGGCGCGCAGCATCTCGACCACTTTCAGAACCAGATCGGTCCCGGTGGTGCCCTCGACCATCGCACCGGTCAGCTTGAAGCCCACCACTTCGGGGATGAGCATCGAGATCGGCTGGCCGAGCATCGCGGCCTCGGCCTCGATCCCGCCCACGCCCCAGCCGAGCACGGCCATGCCGTTGACCATGGTGGTGTGGCTGTCCGTGCCGACAAGCGTGTCGGGATAGGCGACGGTTTCGCCATTCTGATCCTCATCGGTCCAGACAGTCTGCGCCAGATATTCCAGGTTCACCTGATGGCAGATGCCGGTGCCGGGCGGCACCACGCGGAAATTGTTGAACGCGCCCTGACCCCATTTGAGGAAAGTGTAGCGCTCCATGTTGCGCTCGTACTCGCGGTCCACATTCATCTGGAAGGCGCGCGGGTTGCCGAATTCGTCGATCATCACGCTGTGGTCGATGACCAGATCGACCGGGTTCAGCGGGTTGATCTTCTGCGCATCACCGCCAAGCGCCTTGATGCCGTCGCGCATCGCGGCGAGATCCACCACGGCAGGAACACCCGTGAAATCCTGCATCAGCACGCGGGCCGGGCGATAGGCGATCTCGCGCGGGTTCTTGCCACCCTTCGCGCCCCACTCGGAGAACGCCTTGATGTCGTCGACCGTGACGGTCTTGCCATCCTCGAAACGCAGCATGTTCTCGAGCACCACTTTCAGCGCGGCAGGCAGTTTGCTGAAGTCGCCCAGACCCGCGGCCTCGGCCGCGGGGATCGAGTAATAGGCAATGGACTTGCCCCCCGCTTCAAGCGTCTTGCGGGTTTTCGCGCTGTCCTGTCCGACAATGATTGGCATGGGAATGGGCCTCCGTAGGTTCAACCTGGGGGTTTTGACGGGTCTCGCTCGCCTTGGCTTCCCCGCAAGGCGCGGGCACGATCAAGGGAATTCCACTGCTTTGTATACCATTGTGCACAATACATCAAGCCCGGCGAAGTCGTCCCAAAGTCATCTCACTGTGACCAGTATGTCGCGATCCCGAAATCTCGCAAAACCTTGATTGGCGCGGTCAATGGCACATGGTTAGATCGCTGTCGCGCTGCCAAGCAAGGAAGTTTCATGCGTCTGGCCCACCGCCTCCGAGTCATGCTGTGTGCGCTGCTCGGCCTTGCGACGCCCGCGATGGCGCAGGACTCGCCCGTGCTGGTGGAGCTCTTCACCTCGCAGGGGTGCGCAGCCTGCCCGCCCGCCGACAAGCTGTTCGAGAAGCTGGCCGACCGCGAGGACGTGATCGCGCTGGCGCTGCATGTCGATTACTGGGACTATCTGGGCTGGGTCGACAGCTTCGGCAACGCGCAGTTCAGCGATCGGCAGAAATCCTACGCGCGGGCACGGGGGCGCGCCTCGGTCTTCACGCCGCAGATGATCGTCGGCGGGGTGGACAACATCAAAGGGTCTTCCGAACGTGCGGTGATAGGCACCATCGATGAACATCTCGCGCGCAGCTATCCACGCGACACAGTGCGGCTGACGCTCAGCGCGGATGGCAGCGACCATATCGTGATCGAGGCCATGGCACATGACGGGCTCGACTACGCCGCCGATGTCCATCTCGTGCGCTATCGCAATGGCGAGCGGATCGAGATCGAGGGGGGCGAGAACAACGGTCGGTCGATCATGTATCGCAACATCGTCACCTCGTGGCGCAGTGTCGGGGTCTGGGACGGCGCAGACCCGTTCCGTGAGCGCGTGAATGTGCCCGGCGACGAGGCCGTGGTCGTCGTGATCCAGGAACAGGGCTACGGGCCGGTTCTGGCGGCGGGGCGGCGCAAGTAGTCTGGATTTTCCAGTGCGGTCGAATATCTCTGCCGCAGTGGTCCTCGCGCAAAGGATGCCCCGATGCACGCACTTACTGTCAATGGCACCGACTACCAGACCGACGCGCCCCCCGAGACTCCGCTTCTGTGGGTGCTGCGCGACGAGTTGGGCCTGACCGGCACCAAATTCGGCTGCGGCGTGGCCGCCTGCGGCGCCTGCACCGTGCATGTGGACGGGCAGGCCGTGCGCTCCTGTCAGGTCACCCTGGGCGATCTGTGGGGCGAAGTGACGACCATCGAGGGGCTGGCCGAGGGCGACCGCCTCGCCCCGCTGCAAGAGGCCTGGATCCGCCATCAGGTCGCGCAATGCGGGTATTGCCAGTCGGGCCAGATCATGCAGGCCGCCGAACTGCTGGCCGAGACGCCCGAGCCGACGGATGAAGATATCGACGCCGCCATGGCGGGCAATCTGTGCCGCTGCGGCAGCTACATGGCCATCCGCGCCGCCATTCACGACGCCGCGCGTGCGATGGGCGGAGGGCGCGCAGGATGAGCCGTCTGGGCAAGATCACCCGCCGCAGCCTGCTGGTCGGCGCTGTCGCCATCGCCGGGGGCGCGGCTTTCGGCGTCTACCAGATCCGCCGCCCGGTGGAGAACCCGCTGCGCCCGCAAGAGGGCGCGACGCTCAACCCCCATGTCATCATCGACCAGCAGGGCATCAGCCTGATCGCACCGCGCGCCGAGATGGGGCAGGGAATTCACACCACCCTCGCCGCCCTTGTCGCCGAAGAGCTTGACGCCGACTGGGACGCGATCCGCGTCCTGCACGGCCCCCCGGCTGCGGCCTATTACAATGCGGCACTTGCGCATGGCGCGCTGCCTGTCGCCGATTATGCGATGCGTGACTGGCAGCGTCGTGTCGGCGAGGGGATCGGCGCGGCGACCAAGCTGCTGGGCCTGCAGGTCACGGGGGGCTCGACCTCAACCGTCGATGCGTTCGAGCGGCTGCGTCTGGCGGGCGCGGGCGCGCGCGAGGCGCTCAAGGCCGTCGCCGCGGACCGGCTGGACGTGGCCGCCGACCGCCTGCGCACCGAGCAGGGCCGCGTCATCGCCCCGGACGGCACCGAGATCGACTATCGCGAACTGGCCGAAGACGCTGCGACCCGCCCGGTGCCCCGCGTCGCCCTGCGCCCGCAATCCGAGTGGAAGCTGCTGGGGCGGTCGCTGCCGCGGGTGGACATGCGCGCCAAGGCTACGGGCACCGCGCAATTCTCGACCGATATCGACCTGCCGGGGCTGAAATGCGCGACCGTGCGCATCTGCCCCCATCTGGGCGGCGGCATGGAAAGCTTCGACCCCGCGCCCGCGCTCGAGGTGCCGGGGGTCGAGCAGGTGCTTGATCTGGGCGACGGCATCGCGGTCGTCGCGCGCAACACCTGGGCGGCGATGCAGGGCGCCGAGGCCGCGCAGGTAAGCTGGACGCCCTCGCCCCTGCCCGCGACGACCGAGGCGATGTATGACCGCATCGCCGAGGCGTTCGAGGCGCGCGCGAACTCGACCATGCGCGACGACGGCAGCCCCGATGATGCCGAGGCACAGCTCGAGGTCGAATACCGCGTCCCCTTCCTTGCGCACTCGACCATGGAACCGATGGGCGCGACGGCCGTGCTGGAGGACGGGCATCTGACCGTCTGGGTCGGCAATCAGGCCCCACGCGAAAACTTGAAGGTCGCCGCCGAAGCCGCTGGTGTGTCGGAAGAAAACGTCACCCTGCATACAGTGTTTCTGGGGGGCGGCTTCGGGCGGCGGGTCGAGACTGATGTGACGCGGCAGGCAGCCCGGATCGCTGCGCAACTGCCCGGCACGCCGATCCGCCTGACCTGGTCACGCGAGGAGGACATGCGCCATGACTTCTACCGCCCCGCCGCCATCGCCCGGATGCGCGGCGCCGTGGCCGAGGGGCGCGCGACGCTGTTCGATGCGCAGATCGCCGCGCCTTCGGTCACACGGGCCGGGATCGCGCGGATGACCGGGCGCAACATGGGCGGGCCGGACAAGGGCCATGTCGAAGGGGCGTTCGACCAGCCCTACGCGATCGAGAACTACCGCGTCGCGGGTCATCTGGCGGATCTGGACGTGCCCATCGGCTTCTGGCGCGCGGTCGGCAACTCGTTCAACGGCTTCTTCCATGAGGGCTTCATCGACGAGCTGGCCCATGCCGCCGGGCGCGACCCGCTGGCCTTCCGCCTCGATCATGTCGCGCCGCGCAGCGCGGTCGCGGCCGGGGGGCTCGAGACGGTGCGCGACCTGTCGGGCTGGGACACGGACCGCGCGCCGGGCACCGGGCGCGGCGTGGCGATGACCTGGTCCTTCGGCACGCCCACGGCAGTGGTGATCGAACTCGTCGAGGAAGATCGAGGCATCCGCATTGCCCGCGCCTGGATGGCCTGCGATCCGGGGCTGGTGCTCGACCATGCGATCGTGCGCGCGCAGATGGAATCGGGGCTGATCTACGGGCTGTCAGCGGCGCTGATGGGCGAGATCACCTTTACCGACGGGCGCGCCGATCAGGGCAATTTCCCCGAGTATGACGCGCTGCGCATGGATACGGCGCCGCGCATCGAGGTGGCGATCCTGCAGGACAACCCGCATATGGGCGGCGTCGGCGAACCCGGCCCCCCGCCTGCCATGCCCGCACTGGCGAATGCGCTTCATGACCTGACCGGGCAGCGCATCCGCACGCTGCCGCTGAAGGCGCACGCGCCGTTCCTGACCTGATCGGCCCGCCTGCATTCGCGGCGTTGCGCGCCCCGCGCCAAAGCGCCCCCGGGCCGTGCCCACCCACCCACCCCGCACGCCCCGGGGGCGCTTTGACGGCGGTCTTGACGGGGGCATCGGCCGGGGACGGATCAGGCGCGGCGAAAGGCCAGCAGGCGGTTGTCGGCGGGCATCACGCGCACTGTTGCCACGACGAAGCCCTGCGCCCTGGCCAAGGCGTCGAGATCCTCGCGGTTGCGCAGCCCCCAGTCGGGGTTGCGCCTGCGTAGATCGGCGTCGAAGGCGGCGTTTCCCGGCCCGGTGAAGGCGCCGCCCTCGTTGAAGGGGCCATAGATCAGCAGCAGACCGCCCGGCCCCAGCCGCGCCGCGGCACCTTCGAGCAGGCCCTGCGTTGCCGCCCATGGCGCAATATGCGTCAGGTTGGCGGTGAAGACCGCCGCCACCCTGTCGCCCGGCCATGGCGGGCGGGTTGCGTCCAGCAGCACCGGCGGCAGCACCCGGCAGGCAAGCTCCGGGCAAAGCGCGCGCCAGTTCTCGATCGCGGCCAGCCCTTCGGGCGTACCCTCGCTGGGTTGCCATGTGACGTGCGGCATGTGGCGCGCCATCCAGAGCGCGTGCTCGCCCGTGCCCGAGGCGATCTCGAGCACGGTGCAGGGCGCGGCAGGCAGCAATTCGGCGAGGGCGGCCGCAATGGGCGCGCGGTTGCGCGCGCAGGCTGGCGCATGGACGAGATGCGGGTGGCGCGCGACAGTCGCAGACGGATCGGCGAGCGGATCGAACATTTGCTTTCCTTGGCGGTGCGCCGGCAGTCTTCGCCCCGCAGGATGCCCCCGGACCCCGCCTTGTTGCAATGCGTGTCGGCCATTTTCCGGGGAACATCCGCGCGCCGCCCTGCCCCGGCCACATGCGCGGGGGGGGTGCCGGATGCAGCGCAGCGCTTGCCCCCTCAGACATCCGCAGGCGCGACATAGGCCCGGCCCGGCGCTGGATCGGCGTGCGCCGGCGTCGCCTTTCGCTGACCACGGGGGGCGGGAGGGAGATGACACGGGTGCGCAACGGCCCGCGCCCGAGTGACGCAGCAGTCGCCGCGCGCCAGAGCCTGCGAACAGCATGCCGCCGCGACGGTTTGTCCCGGTTGTGATCACGCACCGGTGCGAGATCGCCCAGGCGCGCTTGCACTGCTGCGGGTTCTGCCGCATCCTGCCGCCGATATGCGTCTGATACCCCCCTGCCCCGCTGCCTTGCGAAATGGCCCTGCCCCGCACTTTCCAGAGGTGGCGGCGTGACACGGCTGCGCCTGATCGTGACGCTTCTGCCCGCGCCCTCGCTGGCCGCGATGGCCTTGGGGACGCTGTTTTTCGTCGCCTCGCTGACGCCCAGCCTCGTGCCGCGCAACAGCATCGTGCAGGCGCTGCTCAGCGGCGCGAGCCTTGCTGCGGGCTATGCGATCGGGCAGGTTCTCGCGACGATCTGGGCGCGGATGGAATTCCCGATCCTGCGCGCCGAATGGCTGCGGCGGGTGCATCTTGGGGTGGGGGCGGTCTGTGTGCTGGCCATCGTTGCCACTGCGTGGCTTGCCTCTGGCTGGCAGAACGGATTGCGCGAGTTGCTGGACATGCCGCCGGTCGAGACGGGCCGCCCCTTCACCCTCCTCGGTGGCGCGCTGGGGCTGTTTCTGGTGCTGTTCTGGCTGGTGCAGGGCACCCGGCTGATCATCGCGCGGCTGAAGGGACGGCTGGCGCGGCTGCTGCCGGGGCCGCAGGCCCTGGCGGTCGCGATTGTCCTGATCGCCGTGCTGTTCTGGAACATCGGCAACGGGGTGATCGTGCGCGGTGCGTTCAATGCCGCCGATGCGACCTATGCCGGGCTCGATGCGATCTTCGAGGAACGCAGCCCCCGCCCCGAGGGGCCGCTGAAGACCGGCGGGCCGCAGTCGCTGCTCGACTGGGAGGGGCTGGGCCGGCAGGGGCGGCTGATGATCTCGGCCGGACCCGATGCCGCCGCGATCGCGGCCGCGACCAACGCCCCGGCCCTCGAGCCGCTGCGCGTCTATGTCGGGCTGAACTCGGCCCCCGACCCCGAGACGCGCGCCGCCCTCGCCCTGGCCGAGTTGCGCCGCATCGACGCGTTTTCGCGCAGCACGCTGGTCATCGCCACGCCCACCGGCACCGGCTGGGTCGATACGCGCGGGCAGCAGGCGCTGGAATACCTGCTGGGCGGCGATGTGGCGACCGTCTCGGTGCAATACTCCTACGTCGCAAGCTGGATCGCGCTGCTGACCGACCCGGAATACGGGGTCGAGACGGCGCGCGCGGTCTTTGCCGCGGTCTATGACGAATGGCGCTCGCTGCCCCCGGATGAGCGCCCGGCGCTGTATCTGTCGGGGCTGAGCCTTGGTGCGCTGAACTCCGATCTCAGCTATGACGTGCATCAGGTGGTGGCCGAGCCGTTCGACGGCGCGCTCTGGGTCGGGCCGCCCTTCAACAGCCCCACCTGGAGCCAGGTCACGCGCACCCGCAATCGCGGCACCCCGTTCTGGCTGCCGAGCTATCGTGACGGCTCGGCGGTACGGTTCATGAACCAGACCGGGCTGACCTCGGATATCGCGGCGCCCTGGGGGCGATACCGTATCCTGTTTCTGCAACATGCAAGCGACGCGGTCACCTTCTTCGACCCGCGCGCGATGTGGCGCCGCCCCGCCTGGATGGAAACGCCGCGCGGTCCCGATGTCTCGCCGCAGTTCCGCTGGCTGCCGGTCGTCACCTCGTTGCAGCTGGTGGTCGATATCATGACCGCCGTCAAACCGCCGCGCGGCTTCGGGCACAGCTATGATTTCGAGAGCTACGCCCGCGCCTGGGCGATGCTGCTGGACCTGCCCGACTGGACGGACGCGCGCATCGAGGCGCTGGCCGCCCGGCTGCGTGAGTGACAGGCCCGCAGGCTGCGGGGCTGTCGCGACCGCGCGCGTCCACCTATGCTTGCGACGCATCTTGTGCGTGATGTCGCGGGCCGGGTTGTGTGTGCGCCGCGCATGGATTTAGGATCAGGATTGCGGAGAAGGCGATTGTTGACCCCGGTTACCCGAATGCGCGGTTCATGCAGGCCCGACACGCCCAGCGGTGACGTGGCATGATAGGCGCAATTCGCAATTTGCTGCGAACACCGCGCGCCATGTCGCGCCGCGCGCCCCCTGCCCCGGACCGGCCCCTTGCCGTGGTTGGTGATTTGCACGGTCGCGCGGATCTGCTGGTGCAGATCGTCGAACTGATCGCGCAAGAGGCGGGAACCGACGTCACCCTTGTCTTTGTCGGCGATCATATCGACCGGGGCGAGAACAGCGCCGAAGTGCTGGGCATTCTGCAGCGTCTGCAGGGCGAGTTGTGGCCCGCCGAGGTGATCTGCCTGAAGGGCAACCACGAGGCCATGCTGCTCGATTTTCTCGACACGCCCGAAGAGATGGGGATGTTCTGGATGCGCAATGGCGGCGCCAGCACGCTGGCAAGCTACGGTATCCGCCTGCCCGCGCCCAGCGATGACGCGCTGCGCGCGGCAAGCGACGCGCTGCGCGCAGCACTCGCCGACGGCACCGGGGCGTGGCTGCGTGCGCTGCCTGTGTCGCATCGGTGCGGCAATGTCTTCATCGCCCATGCCGGGGCGGACCCGCACCTCCCGCTGGCCGAACAGACCGAGATCGATCTTCTCTGGGGGCATCCGGACTTCATGACCACCCCCCGCGATGACGGTATATGGGTCGCGCATGGCCATACCATCTGCCAGGAGCCGCGCGCTGCGAAGGGGCGCATCTCGGTCGATACGGGGGCTTATGCGACGCATCGGCTGACAGCAGCCTTGCTGTCGGGGGGCGAGTGTCGTTTCCTGTCAACAGGATAAAGGCCACACTGAACGCCATCGGACAAGCTTTGCGTCGACAAGCCCGCGAAACACAGGTATAAAGTGACGTGGTGCGCGACCCTGAGCGGTCGTGTCGAGGAGCGTATTGTATGAGACAGAATTACAGAACATTTGTTCAGGCCGTCGCGCTGGGTGTGGCGCTGGGGCAGACCCCGGCGCTTGCGCAGGACGACGGCGCGGATATTCAGACATTGATCGAACTTGCCGGCAACGACTCGGCGCAGGACATCGTGGCCCTGCCCGGTGCCGAGCTGGCCGCGATACTCGACGCCGCAAGTCAGGCAGAGCGCAGGGCGCTCGTCTCCGAATTGCCAGATGAAGAGATCGACGCGCTGATGACAACACTGGCCCAGGACGCGGCCGATCCGGTCTTGATCGGACAAATGGTCTCGGCGGTGATCTCGGAAGGGCCCGACGCCACGGACCGGATCATCGAGCTTGTGCTGCTCAATACCGCACCGTCGCGACTTCCGCCCATCGCGGCAGAGCTTTATGACGTTATCGATCGCGAATTCGCCGAGTTGTCGCTTGCCGTCTTCGACGGACATGTTCTGGCAGCGCTGACCTTCGATTCGGACCTGGCGGGTCCGCTGGTCGAGTTGGGAAACACCTGGGATGAAGCGAATGCGGCGCGTCTGGCCCGTGCGCTGTCGCTTATTGCCGAACAGGATGACGGGGCCCTTGCCTCGGCGATCGAGACGGCGCTGGCGATCGAGGGGGGGCAGATGATCCGGCTGGCCTCGGAGTTCCGCGAGGAACTGCCTGTGGCGGCGACGCCAGAGGCGCCCGCACCCGCCCCGCCTGCCACGCCTGCCGTTCCGCCCGCCGGGATCGGGGGCGGTGGTGCCTCGCCCGGCGGCACTCTAGCGACGACGCCTGGCCTTGACGCGCTGTTCGCTGCTGGCAACACCCCGGGGACGGGTCTTGGCGCGGGTCCGGCCTTCACACCGGCACCAACGCCGTTTGTCGTCAGCCCGACGAACTGAACGCGCGCATGACTGCGATGCTCTGACCCCGGATCGTCGGCCTGTGGCCGACGCGATGGAACGTGCTGACTGGTTGGCCAGAAAGCGGTCGAAAGCGGCTGTGTCACTGCCCGACGCGATCCATGGAATTCAGGGCAGCCATGCATTGCACTGCTTGGACTGCACGACTATTCCTTTGTCGCGCACCCCGCGCAAGACGCGCTCAACCACCTGCCCTTGCGCGCGCGCCGAGGGCGCTTTCGGGCCTGTCATCTGGGCCGGGGAACCAATCCCGACAGATGGGGATCACCGGGGCGTCCTTATGAGCTGCGGCGTCGCGCAGTGACGCCGCACGGTCTTTCGCGTGATCAACTGCCGATGAAGGCGCGCGGCCTCAGATCATGCCAGGCGCGCGGGTCGTCGCGGTCCTGCAGCATAAGGTAACGGTGGTCGGTCTGGTCCCAGCGCAGGATCTGCCCTATCAGATTGTCGAGCACGTAATCGGCCCCGCCGATGCGTGCCACCAGAACCGCATGGGGCACCCCCTTTTCCGTTTGCGCAATGGCGATGCGCAGATGCTCGCTCGGCCAGCCCAGAGCGATCAGATCGGCGCGTTTCTGCAGCGCGTAATCCTCGCAATCGCCTTCGGTGACATTGATATCCCAACTGTCGAAGCCTTCATCCGGCTTGGGCCGGATCGCCCGGTTGACCGCCAGATTGACGCGCTGTGCCTCGTTCCAGTGATCCTGAACCGTCATCGCCGGATCGCGCCGATCCTCATGGACGTCGCACTGCCCTTCGTAGAAATGGCAGAAGCGGATATGGGCCAGAAGCGGACGGCGCGGCGCAAGGGTGAAGCTGCGCTCGAGCGTGCGCGCCTCGGGGGCGGCGCTGGCAGGCGCAGCGGCAGTGACCGGCGCGATGAGCAGCAACATGCTTGCCAGCACGGCAACAGCCTTGCGACAGGCCCGGACCGGTCCGGGCGCGCGCAGGAAATATCTTGGCACAACGCATCTCCACAGTGTGTCGCGAATGCGATCAAGCTGCGGCTGACGCCGGGCCGAAGTGTGACGCGCCCATGACCGGGCGACGGTCTTTTCTTATATTTTTATTTTAAACTTCTGAAAATTATTGAATTTCGGGGCGGCGTACCGAGCGTCGCCTGCGCGTCACCGGCGTGCTGATCAGACCCGCGACCGCACATCCCGTGCCCATCAGCGCCGCGAAATAGAGTGCCACCCCCGGCACTTGCAGCGGGAAGTCTACCACCGAATGCGCCAGCACGAAGCCCAGCGCGCCCAGGGTCATGATGGGGATGGCCCGCAGCGACCGGCGTTTGCGAAACCCGACGACGAGCACCCTTAACATCGCGCCCATCATCGCCAGCGCGATCAACCCGCCAACCAGACCCGCCCCGGCCAGAAATTCCAGATGTGAGTTGTGCGCGCGCGTCCAGGCGCCGCTCGTGCTCATGCAGTCGGGGTTGCGGTACTGGGGAAAGGCATCGGCGAATGTCCCGAAGCCGTAGCCCTGGATCGGGCGCTCGCGGATCATCTCGAGCGTCGAGGCCGCCACGCACCAGCGCGAAATCTCGGCTTCCGCGCCCATGCGCGAGTAGACGGGATCGCCATAGACCACGAACAGCGTCGCGCCGACCGCAAGCGCGAGGACGGCCTTCGCACTACGCCCGAGCGGCACGGGACCCGCGTGGCCATGGGGGCCGCTTCGCTCGGGCCAGAACACGAACAGCAGCGCAAAGGCGAGCGACAGAAAGATCAGCGCCAGTGTGGCCCCTGCGCGAGAGCGGGTCGATATCAGCGCGATCAGCAACATGAAAAGTGCGGCGACAAGCAGAACCCGCCCCCATGCGATGCGCGGGGCCGACATGTCGCCGACGATCACATGGCGGGGCGCGGCGCGTGGCAGCATGATCCAACCCGCAACCGCAAAGCCCGCAAGCCCCAGAAACGCCGCGGTCGTGTTGCGGTTGACGAAGATGCCGTTGAATGCCCCGCGCCCGACCGTGAAATCCGAGAAAAAGGTCGTCTGAGGAAAGACCAACTCAAGTGCCGCGGAGAGTGCCGCCAACGCCATCCCAAGCACGGCGAGCGCCTTCCATGCGAGCAGCGCCTCGCGGCGTTCCTGACACAGCAGGATCATGGCGGCGAAGACAAGAAGCGGCAGGATCAGCGCGGGGAGGGCCGCCAGCGTCGCTGTCGGAGCGATTGAAATCATGGGCCGCGCCTCGATGCCAAGCGCGGCAACTTCGTCCCAGACCGGATTCGCAAGCAGCCCGCCCGGCAGCGGTGTGACCTGCAATGCCACCCAGCCCAGCAGCATTGCGGTTCCCACAATCGTCCACCGCCACAATTTGCGCGCGTCGGGTCGGTCCTGACCGATCGCCAGCATCGGAAGAAGCGTCGCGGCAACGACCAGAAAGGCCAGTTGACGCCATGGCGCGGCCACCGAGCCGTTCATGAGCAGCGCAAGCCCCACCGCCCCGATCAACGCCAGAAGGATGACCCGCCGACCGATACGAGACGGATGGCGGCGCGCATGCGAGACGTCATCAGCAGACATAAGGGCAGGCTCCGGCGGGATGCGGTCCCCCGTTCTGTCCGGGATCGCCCGGCGATGCAACTCCCAGCGCCCACGTTGCACCCAGAGGCATGACCGCGGGCATTTGGCACGCGCCGCCCTCGGCGAAAGCCCCGAGGCGCGATCCCCAGCGCCCGGATTGCGGCTGACCCGCCGCACGATGATGCACGCACGGAGTCACCAACGCGTGTCGCGCAACTACGTGAAAGGCCGCCGGCTCGGCATTGAGACATGCAGGGTTTGCGCATGCGACAGACGAACTTGTGACTGGAGCGCAACAGGTACACACAGAGGTGAACACAAGGTTAGAATCTCGCTCTGAGAACATGGGCAAGGACTTGCTTTTAGGTTATCGAATTATGGCAAATTGTGAAATTCGCACTTTATGGGGACAGCTTATGAACATTGCATTCCGGTTCGCTACGTCTGGGTTTCTCGTGGCGAGCCTGTCGGCCTGTGCAATGTTGCCCGGCTCAGGCCCGCGCGAGCAGAGCATCCACGCGAATGCCGCAGCCTCGGCCAAGAATGAGAACAGAACACTCGGTTACGACTACGTTGTGGTCGACGTCACCCGCTCCAACCTGGGCATGATGTCGCGCGACGAGGTCGGCGAATTCAGGACATTCGGGGCCAGCACCCAGACCGCACCGTCGATTCGCCTCGGACCCGGTGACGTGGTGCGCGTGACCGTGTTCGAAAGCCGGACGGGCGGCCTGTTTCTGCCCGATGATGCGGGTGCGCGACCGGGTAATTTCGTCCAGCTTCCTCCGCAGCGGATCGACCAGGACGGGCGAATCACGGTGCCCTTTGCCGGGGTGATCCAAGCCGCCGGGCAGACCCCTGCCGCGGTCGAGACCGTCATCCGCAACCGGTTGCAGGACCGCGCCATCGAGCCCGAGGTCTCGGTCGAAATCGTCCAGCAGAATTTCTCGCGCGTCTCGGTTGTCGGCGAGATCGCCGGTCCGGGTGTCTTCCCGCTGCGCGAGGGCGGGGTCCGCATTCTCGAGGCCATCGCCTCTGCGGGTGGGCTGCGGATCCCGGCCTCGAGCGCGTTCGTGATCCTCAACCGCGGCAATCGCAGCGCCAAGGTTGCCTATCGTGAAATCACCGAAAACCCGCGCGAGAACATCTTCCTTGCGCCCGGCGACACGATCGAGGTGGTCGAGGAGGACAAGCAGTTCTTCGCCTTTGGTGCGACCGGGCTGGTCGGAAATTTCCAGTTCGGTGCCGAGGAAGTCACGCTGAACGAAGCCGTTGCCCGCGTCGCGAGCCTGCAGGATGGGCAGGCTGATCCGCGGCAGGTGCTGATCTACCGCGAGGAAAATCGCCACGCACTCGAGCAGATGGGAGTCGATTTCGAGGACTCGTCTGTCGAGGGTTACTCGATCCCGACAATCTTCCGCGCGAACTACAGGTCCCCCGACATCTTCTTCCTGGCCAACGAGTTCCAGATGCGCGACGGCGATGTGATCTTCGTGACCAACGCCGCCTCCATCGAATTTCAGCGCTTCTTCAACAACGCAACCCAAGTGACGGGACGACCGCTGCAGGTGCGCGACAATATCCGCGCCTACTGACGTCGAGGTCAGCGAAACACCGGTCAGGCGGCGCAACAAGCCGTCGCTGCACGCGACGCCCGATTGCGCCGCTGGATCTGGCGGGCTTCTATCCCTTCGCTTTCGTCGGCTGAACTGGTTGGCGCGCGCGGTTCTGGCGGGACCGGCACCGCGTCGCGCGGTGCTCAAGATGTAACATCGGGATGGCTGTTTTCAGAGCAAACGAACGCAAGGCGCAGACCACGGTCGCGTCCCCGAAGCGCTTGTAAATCGCGACAAAAGTCGCGGTGGCGATGCCGATTCCGGTGGAGGAACTGCTGCACTCGTAAGCACGGCAAGGGACGAATCGCTGCAAATTACGGAATTAACCAAGAAAACACTTATGCAATGGAAAACGAAATGTTATACATTCTTTTATAATTTTACATACTTCAGGCGAGCGCCCTTTTCGATGGATACGGTTGTCCAGCCCGGTCATTTTCTGCTGCTTCTCGGGATATCTTCTGGCATTTGTGGCGCACTCATTGCCGCGCACCCCGTTCTGCTGCGCCATCTTCGCACGCGTGACGACCTGCGTGCGGTGCAGCGTGCCCATGTGCGCTGCACGCCGCGGATCGGGGGGGTGGGCGTTCTGGCCGCGACTCTCTGCGCGCTGCTGTTGATCGTCCCGGACTCCAATCAGCTCTCGTTCTCGCTGTTTGCGATCAGCTTGCTACCTGTCTTCGCAGCCGGGCTGGCCGAGGATCTGGGGTGGCGTGTCAGGCCGACAGGGCGCCTGATGGCGGCCGCGCTATCCGCCGCGCTGGCCACTGCCATGCTGCAAATCTGGATCCCGCCGGTCGGCATCGCAGGGCTGGATACGCTGCTGGGATTCGCCCCGGTCGCGATTGCGCTGACGGTCCTGTGGTCGACTGGCGTGTGTCATGCGATCAATCTCATCGACGGGGTGAACGGGCTAGCAGGGGCGACGGGGCTGCTGATTGCCATTGGAATCTCCGTCGTCGCGACGCAAGCCGGCGCAAACGGAATCGCACTCGTCAGCGCCGCGATCGTGCCGGCCCTGATCGGCTTTCTGCTGTTCAACTGGCCGTTCGGGCGGATTTTCCTTGGCGATGCCGGGGCCTATACTCTCGGGCATGTGCTGGTCTGGCTCGCCATTGCGCTGGCCTCGATCAATACGCAGGTCTCGGCTCTGGCGCTGGCGCTGATGTTCTTCTGGCCGGTCGCCGACACCTTCCTTGCAATGGCGCGGCGCATGCGTGCGGGGCGCC
Source organism: Paracoccaceae bacterium (assembly GCA_003564655.1). Classification (GTDB taxonomy): domain Bacteria; phylum Pseudomonadota; class Alphaproteobacteria; order Rhodobacterales; family Rhodobacteraceae; genus Roseinatronobacter. The sequence continues at coordinate 3,738 of PXES01000300.1, read as the reverse complement.
CGGTGGGCGCACCGGATCGGCTGCATTACCACCAGCTCGTGATGCGCGCGCTGATGCTGCTGTCGGGCGGGCGGATGGGCAAGGCCGCGGCCAATTCTGCGACGACGCTGGTCATGCTGCCACTTGTCGCGATGCCCATCGCTGCTGGAGTCTGGCTGTGGGACCGTCCTGGTGCCGCCCTTGTTGCCTGGGGGGTGTTCGGGGTGCTCTTCACGCTCAGCTACCGTACAGGTGTCCACATCTTCCGCGGACGGCAGTGGCGTGGGGTGGCGCGTCGCCATGCCGCGCGCATCGACACGAGGCGACCCCAGCCTGAGCGCCCTGTCCTTTTGCGCCGCTAAACCGCGATTTGCGCAGTCCTGGCGCTCCGCTGACGGGCGACGCGCCCATCCGAGTGTGTGAACGGTTTGACTGCCCTGTGACATCCGCATCGCCCCGGAAAGCGGCTGATTCTGATCCACATTGCATTCTGCCGCGTTTAATTGTCATGAGTGATGTCACTTTGGGACCAGTGCGCAGGGGAATGCGATGAGAGTGATCAGCTATGTCGCCGTGTCGATCGTGCTGATCGCGGTGGCCTTGGTCGGTTGGGCCGTGTTCCTCCCAGCGTCGCACCCCGTGCTGGAGCGCGCCGGTCTGTTGGCGCCGATGCGCGCTGTTGGCCTGCCAGTTGCCGCGGATGAGTCGCGCGGCGGCGGGGGTGGTCCGCCGTTTGGCGGCGGGGGCGGCGGCGTGCGGGTCGTGGCGCAAGAGGTCGGGATGGTCGATGCCGATGACCGGCTGGGCGCCATCGGCACGGCCGAGGCGCTGCGCAGCGTCTCTTTGACCCCCGAAGTCTCGGGGCGGCTGGAAGAGGTGTTCGCCACGGCCGGTGAATGGGTCGAGGCGGGCACCGTGATTGCCCAGCTTGACGCCGAGGCGCAGGAACTGGCCGTGGACCGTGCCGAGTTGCGCCTGCAGGATGCGCAGGCCCGCGCCGACCGCGTGGCACAGCTGCGCGAGAGCGGCGCCGCTACCGAGGTGCAGATCCAGGAAGCCGATCTGGCGTTGAATCAGGCACGGCTGGACCTGCGCGACGCCGAGTTCGAGCTGCGCCGTCGTCAGATCGTGGCGCCTGTCTCGGGCTATGTTGGCCTGATCGGAAGCGAGCCCGGCAATCAGGTCAGTTCCGGCACCGAAATCGCCCGGCTGGATGATCGCAGCACATTGCTGGTCGAATTCAACATCCCCGAGCGCTTTGTCGGGCTGGTGAATGCGGGCGACACGCTCGATGTCAGCCCGCTGTCGCGCCCGCAGGAGTTGGTTCAGGGCCGCATTCGTGCTGTCGATGCGCGCGTCGATCAGGCCAGTCGCAGTCTGCGCCTGCAAGGCGAGATCGACAATTCCAATGACCGCCTGCGCCCCGGCATGGCGTTTCGCATCACGGGGCGCCTGCCCGGGCAGAGTTACCCCTCGGTCGATCCGCTGTCGATCCAGTGGGATCGGCGCGGGGCGTTTGTCTGGGCCGTGGACAACGATGACAAGGCCACCCGCGTGCCCATCGAGATCGTGCAGCGCCGCGATGATGCGGTGCTGCTGCGCGCCGATCTTGATGAGGGGATGCGCGTCGTGCTGGAGGGCGTGCAGAACCTGCGCCCCGGCGCCGAGGTCAGCATTGACGAATTGATGGAGCCTGCCACCCCCGGCAGCGGCGATCTGCTGACCCGCCGTCTGGAAGAGACCGACGGCGCCGACAGCCCCGATATCTGACACCCCCGCGCCCTTTCAGGAGACCCCGATGACCGCGCCACAGGACCGCCCTGATACGCCGGACAGCGACAACTTTGACGCGCAGGACGCGGCGAAATCGGGCACTGCGCTGTTCGTGCGCCGCCCGATCCTGGCCTTCGTGCTCTCCGCCCTGGTGGTGATCGCGGGGCTCGCCGGGCTTTTCGCGGTCGAGGTGCGCGAACTGCCCGATGTCGACCGTCCCGTCATCACCGTGACCACGCAATTCGGCGGCGCCGGCCCCGAGACGGTCGACCGCGAGGTCACCAGCCGCATCGAGGGTGCCGTCGGCCGGGTGTCGGGGGTGCAGAGCATTTCGGCCAGCTCGCGCTTCGGGCGCAGCCGGGTGGTGGCCGAGTTCAGCGACAGCACCGATATCGACGTCGCCGCCACCGACATGCGCGATGCCATCGGGCGCATTCGCAACGCCCTGCCCGACGGGGTGGATGAGCCGCGCATCGTCAAGGCCGATTCCGACGCCGATGCGGTCATGCGCATCAGCATCACCTCGCCCACCCGCTCGGTGCAGGAGTTGACGCGGCTGGTCGAGGATCAGGTCGAGGATCGGCTGATCTCGGCCCCCGGGGTGGCGGATCTGCAGGTCTTTGGCGACCGCGACGCGATCTTCCGCGTCGATATCGACTTTCTGGAACTGGCCGCGCGGGGGCTCAGCCTCGCGGACGTCCGCAGCGCGTTGCGCAATGTCAGCTTCGATGTGCCTGCGGGCGCACTGTCGAATGAGCGTCAGACCATTCAGGTGCGCACCACCGCCAATGTCACCACCCCCGAGGCCTTCGAGGCGCTGGTCCTGCGCGAGGGCACGCGGCTGGGCGATGTGGCGCGCGTGACCCTCGGCCCTGCCCCGGGCGAGACCATCCTGCGCGCCAATGACGAGACCGGGATCGGGCTGGGCATCATCCGGCAGGCGCAGAGCAACACGCTGGATATCTCGCGCAGCGTCAACGCCATCGTGGACGAGTTGCAGGACATCCTGCCCGATGATGTGCGCATCTTCGTCACCTCGGACGAGGCGACCTTCGTGGGCGGCGCGATCACCGAAGTGCTCAAGACGCTGGCGCTGGCGCTGATGATCGTGGTGGCGATCATCTTCCTGTTCCTGCGCGACGCGCGCGCGACGCTGGTGCCGATGGTCAGCCTGCCCGTGGCGTTGATCGGCACGGTGGCGGCGATCTATCTGGTGGGCTTTTCGGTCAATATCCTGACACTTCTGGCGCTGGTGCTGGCCACGGGCATGGTGGTCGATGACGCCATCGTGGTGCTGGAGAACATCGTGCGCCGCCGCGCGCAAGGTCTGGGCGCGCGGGCCGCCGCCGTGCTGGGCACGCGGCAGGTGTTCTTTGCGGTCGTGACCACCACAGCCACGCTGGCCGCCGTCTTCGTGCCGCTGTCGTTCCTGCCGGGACAGGCGGGGGGCCTGTTCCGCGAGTTCGGCTTCACCCTTGCGATGGCGGTGCTGATCTCGTCCTTCGTGGCGCTGACGCTGTGTCCGGTTCTGGCCAGCAAGCTGTTGCGCCCGGTGGATGAGAGCGCCCGCCCCGGCCCGGTGGCGCGCTTCGGCGACTGGTCGGCGCGGCTTTATGCGCGCTGCCTGCGCGGTGCGCTGGCGATGCCCTGGGCAGTGGTGCTGGCCGCCGGGCTCTTCGCCGCGACGGGCTGGTTCGCCTCGCAATCCATCCAGCAGGAGCTCACCCCGCCCGAGGATCGCGGCGTGGCGCTCTTGAGCGTGAGTGCGCCGCAAGGGGTGTCGATTGACTACACTGACGCGAAAGTGCGCGAGATCGAGCAGGTCATCGCGCCGCTGCGCGAGTCGGGCGAGGTGACCACCCTCTTCTCGATCATCGGCTTCGGGCAGCAGGACAACCGCGCCTTCATGGTGATGACGCTGGCCGACTGGGACCAGCGCGCGCGCAGCCAGCAGGCGATTGTCGGCCAGATCAATGCCGGGCTGCG
>PXES01000208.1 GCA_003564655.1 Paracoccaceae bacterium | reverse complement strand
TCCAGCAGCAGATCGCGCACGGCGGGGAAATCCACGTCGCCCTTGCCCAGATTGCAGAAAATTCCCTGCCCGCAGGCATCATAAAATCCGGTGCCCTTCGCGATCACATCCGCCTTCACTTTGGGCGATATATCCTTGAAATGCATGTAGGAAATACGATTCATATAACGGCGCATGAAGGCCACCGGGTCGAACCCCGCATAGGAATGGTGGCCGGTGTCGAAGCAGATTTTCAGAACGTCTTCAGGCACTTCCGCGAGCAACCTCTCAAGCTCCGGCTCGAAATCCGTGAAACCGGCGGCATGGGCGTGGATCCCCACGGTCAGCCCATACTCCTCGGCCCCCATCCGCGCGACATGGGCGATGCGATCACGAAAGGCGGCCCATTCGGCCGCGTCCATCTGCTCGGCGGCCTCGGCCCGGCCAGCAGTGGGCGCGCGGCGGGGCGAGATCGAGTCGATCAGCACCAGATGCCGCGCCCCATGCGCCACCAGCGCGCGGCAGGTGCGCGTCGCACCGTCAAGCACATCGTCCCAGGCGGCGGGATCGTGAAAGGCGCGGAACACCACGCCGCCGATCAGCGACAGGCCATGCTCGTCCAGCGCCTCGGCCAGCACGGCCGGGTCTTCGGGCATGTAGCCCACGGGGCCCAGTTCAATCCCGTCATAGCCCGCCGCCGCGCAGTCGCGCAGCACGTCGCGCCAGGGCGGGTTGCGCGGGTCGTTGGCGAACTCGACGCCCCAGCTACAGGGGGCGTTGCCGATACGGATACTCATGAACTCTGCCTTTCAGTCAGTGTTGTTCAGTGGATACCGGGTGCCAGCGGCCATCCGCCGCCGACGCGAAGGCGGTATCGATCACCTGCGCGACCCTCAACCCCTCGCGGAAGGGGGGCCAGACCGGGGCGCCGGTCTCGATGGCCTGCAGGAAATCGCGCGCCTCGATGATGATCTGGTCCTGATAGCCCGTGCCGTGCCCCGGCCCCTGACAGAAGGGCAGGTAATCGGGATGCGCGGGGCCGGTCAGGATTTTCGTGAAGCCGCGCGTCGCCTCGGGGCCGTCCATGCGATAGAGCCAGACCGCGTTCTGATCCTCGCCATCAAATCGGATCGCGCCTTTTGTGCCATGGATCTCATAGGCATAGCCCATCTTGCGCCCCGTGGCGATGCGGCTGAAATACAGATGCCCCATGGTGCCCGAGGCGAAGCGCAGCATCATCTGGCCATGGTCGTCATTGTCGACCGCTTGCGGGCCGTCCGCGCCGGGGCGCGTGGCGTGAGCCATCTCGATCCGCGCCGAGAGTTCTGTCACATCGCCCATCAGCGCCAGCGCGCAGTTGATCATGTGCGGCGCGAGGTCGCCCATGCAGCCATTCGCCCGCCCCGCGCAGCGCCAGTTGTGCGGCGTGGCGGGGTCGGCGAGGAAATCCTCGGTATGCTCGCCCCGGAACCAGGTGACCTCGCCGATCGCCCCCTCGGCCAGCATCTGGCGGACGAATTGCGTGGCGGGCGTGCGGATGTAGTTGAAGCCGATCATGTTGGCCACGCCAGCGGCTTCAGCCGCCGCGACCATGGCGCGCGCATCCGCCAGCGACGCGCCCAGCGGTTTTTCGCAGAACACGGGCTTGCCAAGGGCGAAGGCGGCTTCGGCAATCGCGCGATGCGTCTCTTGCGGTGAGGCGATCACCACGGCCTCGACCCGCGGGTCATCCACTGCGGCCCGCCAGTCGGGCGCGCCGCGCCGGAAGCCGAAGGTGCGCGCGTGGCGTTCTGCCGAATCGGGGGTGCTGGCGGCGATCCTCTCCAGCCGCGGGCGCAGGGGCGTGTCGAACACCGCGCCGACAGCCGCCAGCGCGACGGCGTGCGCCTTGCCCATATAGCCGCCCCCGATCAGACCGATGCCGATTTCGCGCATATGCCCCCCTCGGATCACTGGTTGCAACCGGTTGCAAAATGTTTATCCTGAAACCGCGAGTGGCGCAAGACGGGAGGAGAGCATGGCGGAGGCAACGATCCGGCTGACCACGGCACAGGCCATGGTGCGCTGGCTGATGGCGCAGTATATCGAGATCGACGGGGTCGAGACGCGCATCTGCGGCGGCGGCTTCGGGATTTTCGGCCATGGCAATGTCCCCTGTCTGGGCGAGGCACTCTACCCCCATCGCGACGAGATGCCGCTTTACCGGGGCCAGAACGAGCAGAGCATGGGGTTCGCGGCGGCGGCCTATGCGAAATATCACCTGCGGCGGCGGTTCATGTTCTGCACCGCATCCGCCGGGCCGGGGACGGCGAACCTGCTGACCGCCGCCGCGCTGGCCCACGCCAACCGGCTGCCGATGCTGATGCTGTGCGGCGACACCTTCCTGACCCGCCTGCCCGACCCGGTTCTGCAGCAGTTGGAGCATTTCGGCAACCCGGCGCTGGGGCTGAACGATGCGTTCAAGGCGGTAAGCCGCTACTGGGACCGCATCACCCACCCCGCGCAGATCATCCAGTCGCTGCCCGCCGCGCTCGCCACCATGCTCGACCCCGCCGATTGCGGCCCGGCCTTTCTCGGGCTGCCACAGGACGTGCAGGGCTGGGCGTATGACTACCCCGAGGCGTTCTTTGCCCGCCGCGTGCACCGCATCCGCCGCCAGGCCCCCGACAATGCCGAGATTACCGAGGCCGCCGAGATCCTGCGGCAGGCGGAACGGCCCGTCATCATCGCAGGCGGCGGCGTGCAGTATTCCGGGGCAGTCGCGGAGTTGACTGTCTTTGCCGAGAAGCACAGCATTCCGGTGGTCGAGACCATCGCGGGCCGCGCCAATCTGCTGGCCACGCATCCGCTGAATATCGGGCCCATCGGCGTCACCGGCTCGGACAGTGCCAATGCGATTGCGGGGGCGGCGGATGTGGTGCTGGCGGTCGGCACGCGGTTGCAGGACTTCACCACCGGGTCGTGGACGGCGTTTGCGAAGGACGCGCGTTTCATCGGGCTCAATGCCGGGCGGCACGACGCGATCAAGCACCTCTCGGCGCCGGTGGTGGGCGATGCCAAGCGCAGCCTGCCCCTGCTGGGCGCGGCACTGGGCGACTATCGCGCGCCCGAGGCGTGGGGCGCGCAGGCGCGGAACGAGCGTGCCAAGTGGGACGCCTATGTCGCGCAAAATGTCAGCCACGGGAACCGCCCCAACTCCTACGCGCAAGCCATTGGCGTGGTGAATGCGCTGTGCCATCCGCGCGACCGGGTGGTGACGGCAGCGGGCGGGCTGCCCGCCGAGGTCACGGCCAACTGGCGCACGCTGGACGTTGGCACGGTCGATGTGGAGTTCGGCTTTTCCTGCATGGGGTATGAGATCGCGGGCGGCTGGGGCGCGCGCATCGCCCAGGCCGAGGTCGAGCCCGAGCGCGATACCATCGTCTTTGTGGGCGACGGCAGCTATCTGCTGATGAATTCGGACATCTACTCCTCCGTGCTGACGGGCAAGAAGATGATCGTGCTGGTGCTCGACAATGGCGGATTCGCGGTCATCAACAAGCTGCAGAACAATACCGGCCAGCCGAGTTTCAACAACCTGATCGCCGATTGCCCCACCGTGCCGGAGCCTTTCGCGGTCGATTTCGAGGCCCATGCCCGCGCCATGGGGGCCGAGGCGGTGACGGTCGCGACCCCGGCGGAACTGGGCGCGGCGTTCGAGCGCGCCAAGGCCGCCGAGAAGACGCAGGTGATCGTCATGCAGGTGGACCCGTATGAGGGCTGGACGACCGAAGGCCACGCCTGGTGGGAGGGCGGCACACCGCAGGTCTCGGACAGCGAGAGCGTGCGCGAGAAGCATCTCGAGACCGAAGCGGGCCGCGCCCGTCAGCGGCAGGGGGTGTGAGATGCGCCTGACGGGATCGCGGTTTCTGGTGATCGGGCGGGCGGGGATGGATTTCTATCCCGACCCGCCGGGCACGCGGACCGAAGAGGCCTCTGCCTTCTTCGCCTGCCTTGGCGGCTCGTCAGCGAATATCGCCGTGGCGATCACGAAGCTGGGCGGCAGCGCGGATCTGGTGACCTGCGTGGCAGATGACGCCATCGGGCGGTTTGCGCTCAATGAGTTGGAACGCTACGGGGTCGGCCGCGCGCATGTCCGTTCGGTGGGCGGCGAGGCGCGCAACTCGCTCGCCATCGTCGAAAGCCGGGTCGAGGATCATCAGTCGGTCATCTACCGCAATGGCGCGGCGGATTTCGAGATGACCGAGGCCGATGTCGCGGGGCTGGATTACAGCGCCTATGACGCGCTCATCACCACCGGCACAGTCTTTGCGGCCGAGCCCTCGCGCGGGGCCGCCTTCCGCGCGTTCGAGCTTGCCCGCGCTGCCGGGCTGCCGCTGATCTTCGACATCGACTACCGCCCCTATTCCTGGCCCTCGGCCCAGGTGGCGGCGGATGTCTATTCGCGCGCGGGTGCGATGTGCGACGCGATCATCGGCAATGACGTGGAATTCGGCTTCATGGCGGGCGACTACGCGCAGGGGCTGGAGAAGGCCCGCGCGCTGGTCGCGGGCGGCGCGCAGCTTGCCGTCTACAAGATGGGCGAGAAGGGCGCGATCACCATCGCGCCCGAGGGCGAGGTCACGACCGGCATCTACCCGGCCACGCCGCTGAAACCCACCGGCGCGGGCGACAGTTTCATGGGCGGGCTGACAATGGGGCTGGCCGATGGGCTATCCCTGCGCGACGCCGTGCTTCAGGGCTCGGCGGCGGCGGCGATGGTGGTCGCGCGCGTGGGCTGCGCGCCCGCCATGCCGACCCGCGCGGAGTTGTCCGAGTTCATCGCCCGTCATCCTGCCCCTGTGGCCGCGTGAGAGGAGCCCGCCATGCATATCCCCCCCCATGACAACCGCAACCGCGCCATCGTCGATGCGGGTGACGCGCATGTGCCGCTGGTGTATTTCAACCTCGTGAAGCTGCGCACGGGCGAGGTGTTCGACTACCGCGTTGCAGGCTACGAGACCTGCGTTGTCCCCGCCACCGGCACTGTCACGGTCGAGACCGCGGGCGAGGCTTTCGCCGGTATCGGCAATCGCGGCGTGGATGTCTGGGACGGCGAGCCCGAGGGCGTCTATGTGCCGACCGACACGGGCGCGCGCATCACCGCGCGGACCGATACCGAATGCTTCATCGCCGGGGCACGCTTTGCCGAAACGCTGCGCCCCTTCGCCGTGCGCGCGCCGGATCTGGACCTCGTGCAATATGGCAGCGACGACACCAAGACGCACCGCAAGATCAAGCATATCCTGGGGGCGGCGCATCACGACCGGGTGGGGCGGCTCTTGGTGTCGGAGTTGTTCACCGTGGGCCAAGGCGGCTGGTCGGGGTTCCCGAGCCACAAGCATGATACCGACCGGCGGGACGGCCCCGGGGGGGAAATCACAGAGACCCGGCATGACGAATGCTACAATTTCCGCTTCAAGCCCGATTACGGCTCGGGGCTGCAGATGCTGCAGCGGGTCGATAACGAACCGGGCGACGCCTATCATGTGGTCAATGGCTCGACCGTGCTGATCGACAAGGGCTATCACCCCTGCTGCGTGCTACCGGGGTATGAGATGTATTATTTCACCATCCTCGGCGGGCAATCGCAGCGCAGCCTCAAGCAGTATTTTCAGCCCACCCATGCCGAACAGCTGCACACGATCCCGGGCATCATGGACATGGTGGCGAAGTTCAAATGACGCTGGCGACACTTGCGCAAGTGCTGCGCCCGGCCGTGGCACAGGGCTATGCCGTGCCGGGGCTGGTCTGTCTGGGCTGGGAGGATATGCGCGCCTATGTGGCGGCGGCCGAGGCCGAGCGCGCGCCGGTGATCCTGCAGGCCGGTCCGTCCTGCCGCGCGCACACCCCCCTACCCGTTCTGGGCGCGATGATGCGGCATCTGGCGGACAGCGTCGATGTGCCGGTGGTGGTGCATCTCGATCACGGCTACACCTTGGACGAATGCC
>PXES01000004.1 GCA_003564655.1 Paracoccaceae bacterium | reverse complement strand
CTAGGCCAGTTTTTGACCGCACGTTACGACAGTGTCGGAGAAGCAAAGAATCGGCTGACTAGTCTGCCGCAGATCAAGGCCGCGTTTAACAGAATGCAGGCGCGCCTCTATTCATCGTGAACGCTCTGGTGTGACCACGACATCCTTCAAGCAAAGCATAAAGGGTGTATAATTAGGGGGATACGTGAAAAGCGCTTCGCCATTTTATCTATCAAAAACAAGAGTTTAACTTTATTGATGGTGCCGGCTGAGGGACTCGAACCCCCGACCTTCGGTTTACAAAACCACTGCTCTACCAACTGAGCTAAGCCGGCGCCTTAACGCGTCATAAGCAGTTTCCGGCGGCCGCTCAAGACCACGATTGCACCTGCCGGTACGCACGACCAATTTTTCATGCTCTGGCAACAATCGCCCAATTCTGGACTGATTTGCGTCCTTGTCTTGTCACACTCGCGCGAGACATTATCGGTAAATAGAAAAATCGAGCAGTTGGCACGAGCAAAGGCACGGGCATCATGGATATCGCACTGCATCTGGGCGCACATCTGACCGACGATTCGCAGATGCGCAGTTGCCTGCGCGCAAATGGCGACGCGCTGGCCGATCAGGGCGTGCTGGTCCCGCCGCCGCGGCGCTTTCTCGAACGGCTGACCGCGCCCGAGCCCGCATCCGACACGCTCGAGCGGCTGCGTCACGCTGTCGAAGCCGATGACACCACCCAGAGGCTGGTGCTTTCGGCGCCGGCTCTGCTGGCCCGCAAGCCCGAGATCTGCGACGGTCTCTCCCTCTACCCGGCGGCGGCGGGACGTCTCGCCGCGCTGCGCGCCGTTCTGGGCGAACATGAGACCGAGTTGTTCTTCTGCATCCGCAACCCGGCCACCTATATCCCGTCGCTGCTGCACGCGCTCAAGGACAGCCACCGCGACCGGTTGCTCGAGACGTTGCGCAGCGAGGAGTTGCGCTGGTCCCCCCTCATCGCCGCGATGCGCCAGCAATGGCCCGAGGCCGCCGTGACGGTCTGGTGCGACGAGGATACGCCCTTTCTGTGGCATCAGATCCTCGAAGAGGTCGCAAGCTGCGCGCCAGAGGATGGCTTTCGCGACAGCTATGTCTGGTACGATTCGATCATGGTCGCCGGGGGTGCGGCCAAGCTGGAAGCCTATCTCGCCGCCAACCCGCCCGTGGACGCGGCGCACCGCCAGAAGGTGATCGCCGCCTTTCTCGACAAGTTCTGCGATGCCGAGAAACTCGACATCGACGTCACCATCACCGGCTGGGACGAGACCCGCATCGATGTGCTGAGCCAGCTTTACGAGGACGATATCGAGGTCATCGCCGCAATGGATGGCGTCCGCCTGATCCGGCCTTGAGCCCTATTCCATCCCCAGCGCGGTCTTGTAGAGCTCCATCACCGCCTCTTCCTCGGCGATCTCGTCGGGCTTGCGCTTGCGCAGCGCGATGATCTTGCGCAGCACCTTGGTGTCGTAGCCGCGCCCCTTGGCCTCGGCCATGACCTCCTTCTGCTGATCGGCGATATCCTTCTTCTCGGCCTCGAGATGCTCGAAACGCTCGATGAACTGACGCAACTCGTCAGCGGTGACATTGTAGGCGTCGCTCGTCGGATCACTCATTCCCGGCCCCTTGCTCGAATTGCCCTGTCGCGCGGTCATGCCCAATCCGGCCCGCGCTTGCAACCCACGCGGCTGCTGCGACTGCGAAATAATTTTCATTTGAAAGCAGCCCGTGATCTGTTAACGTCTCGAACCACGCCGGTCCGGAGAGCGCCATGCCCACACCCCGCAACAAGGCCTTGCGCAAGTTCGAAAAGTCGCTCCCCATCGCGCTGTTGCGCGCGCGAGAGACGACGGCGCGGCTCTTCAAGCCCTTCATCGACAGCCACGACCTGACCATGCCGCAATGGCGCGTCATCCGCGCGCTGGCCGAGGCAGAGGCGCTCGACGCCAAGACGCTGGCAGAGCGCTGCGTGATCCTGCCGCCCTCGCTGACGCGGATCTTCCGCGGCCTCACCCAGCGCGGGTTGATCGAGCCCGTGGACTGCACCGATGCGCGCCGCCACATGGTCCGCCTCACCCCCGAGGGGCAGGCGCTGTTCGAACAGGTGGTGCAAGAGTCCGAGCCCAGCTACCGCCAGCTTGCCGCGGCCTTCGGTGCCGACAGGCTCGATACGCTGCTGGATCTTCTGAACGAGCTGCGCGACACGGTCCAGACCATGCAGGACGACACCACCGCCGAACCCGCGCCCGAACCTGCCCGCCGCCGCGTCGCCGGACTGCGCTGACCGCTCTTTTCATCTTTGCCGCAAATATCCACGGGGTTTCTCAAGGGGGTGGCGGCCCGCAGGGCCAGCCTAAGGGGGGGGCGGCAGCCCCCCAGCCCCCGCCCCGGATCGCAAACCCCGGATCACAAACCCCGGATCACACGCGCCGCAACACCAGCACCGCGTTCAACCCGCCAAAGGCAAAGGCGTTCGACATCGCCACATCGACCCGCGCCTCGCGCGCCGCGTTGGGAACGGCATCGACCGGGCAGGCCGGGTCGGCCTGGGTGAAATTCACCGTGGGCGCGATCACGCCCTCGCGCAGCGCCATCAGACAGGCCAGCAGTTCCACCGCCGAGGTGCCGCCGATCAGATGGCCATGCATCGATTTCGTCGAGGACACAGGCAGATCGGCCAGCCCCGCGCCCAGCACGCGGCCCAGCGCCTCGGCCTCGATGCGGTCATTGGCGGCCGTGCCGGTGCCATGCGCGTTCACATACCCCAGCGCCGCGGGGGTCAGCCCTGCATCGGCGAGCGCGGCGCGCATGGCGCGCACCGGGCCATCGGGTTCGGGCGCGACGATGTCGCCCGCATCCGCGGACATGCCGAAGCCCGCCACCTCGGCCAGGATCTCCGCCCCGCGCGCCCGCGCGTGGTCATACTCCTCGAAGACGAAGACCGCGCCGCCCTCGCCCTGCACCATGCCGCTGCGATCGCGCGAGAACGGCCGGCAGGTGTCGCGCGCCATCACCCGCAACCCTTCCCAGGCCTTCAGACCGCCAAAGCACAGCATCGCCTCGGACCCGCCGGTCAGCATCACATCGGCCAGCCCCGCGCGGATCAACATCAGCGCGTGGCCCATCGCGTGATTGGCCGAGGCGCAGGCGGTCGAGATCGTGAGCCCAGGCCCCTTCAGCCCGAATTCCATCGACACATGCGAGGTGGCGGCATTGTGCATCAGTCTTGGCACCACCAGCGGATGCACCCGGTTCTTGCCGTCCTCGAAAACCGTGCGGTAGTTGTCGTCGACCGTGGTGTTGCCGCCACCGGCGGTGCCCAGCACAACGCCTGCGCGCAGCGATAACGCCTCGTCCACCTCCAGCCCCGCCTGCCCCATCGCCTGCCGGGCCGAGACGAGCGCGATCTGCGTGAAGCGGTCCAGCAGGCCCAACTGGCCGCGCCCGAAATGCAGCAAGGGGTCGAAATCGCGAATCTCGGCGCCGATCTGCACCATCAGCCGATCGACATCGCGACAGCTCAGCCGGTCAATGGCGCAGCGGCCCGCCTGCATCGCCGCGTATGTTGCGCGGACATCATGACCCAGCGGGTTGAGCGTGCCCGCCCCCGTGATGACAACGCGCCTCATGCAGCCTGACGGGCCACCAGCTTCTCGACCTCGGAGATGATCGCGCCCACCGACGAGATGTCGAATTCCGGCTGATCGGGGGTGTTGGCGTTGAAGGGGACCGTGATGCCAAAGCGTTCCTCGATCCCGAAGATGCACTCGACCAGCCCGAGGCTGTCGAGCCCCAGTTCGGCCAGCGTGGACCCGGGCGAGACCTCGGACGGATCGACCAGCGCCTGTTCGGCGATGATCTCGGTCACGGCCCCGGCGATGTCGTCCGTGTCATAGGCCATATCCAGTCCCATTGGACCTGCTCCTGGCTGTCACTCTCCCCGCCTTATTACGCATGTTTGTGACAGTTTCACAACAGCCATCCGGTCAATTCCGCGCGCGCTGATACGGCGCTCGCACTGCACGCGCGGGTTTGTCGCAACCCGTCGTCCTACCCCGCAGGCGCGGTTGTCGGCGATCAGCTTCGCAGGCCGTTCGTCGCTGCCCCCGCGCGTTCCAGCGCGTCATAGATCCGCGCATCGCGGCCATACATGTCGGCGCGGAAATTCAGCGTGCCGCGCACATCGGTAAAGGCCGTGCGGTAGACCAGATGCACCGGCACCTTCTCATCCAGATAGATGCGCTGCAGCGGCCCCGAATTCAGCACCCGGTGATAGAGCGCGCGCGGGTCGTCCGACTGCCGCGAGAGCAGCTCATAGGCGAAGTCACGCGGATCGTTCAGCCGGATACAGCCCGAGGAGTGGGTGCGCACGGTGGTGCTGAACAGATGCCGCTCGGGCGAATCATGCAGGTAGATCGCGTAGGGGTTGGGGAACATGAACTTCACCTCGCCCAGCGCATTGCGCGGCCCGGGCGGCTGGCGCACGTTGAAGGGGAAGTTCGCGGGCGTGTAGCGCGAGAAGTCGATGGCCTCGCGCGGGACAACGCGGCCGCGCGCATCGACGATCTGCAGATGTCGCGCCCCGCCCGAGGCGAGCGCCCCCCAATAGCTGCGCGCGACGATCGAGCGCGGCAGTGTCCAGTCCGGGTTGATCTCCAGATAGCTCATCTCGTCCGAGAATTCGGGCGTCTGGCGGTCGCTGGCCTGCGCGCCGACCACCGAGACAGTCTCGAACGTCACCTGATCGTTGTCGATGATCTGGCTGGTGAAATCGGTCAGATTGACCCAGATATGTCGGTCGCCGCGCGGGATGTTCAGCCAGCGCTCGCGCTCCATGGCCACGATGACGGATTTCAGCCGCTCCTCGGGCGAAACGTTTATCTCGCGCAGCGTGGCGGGCCCGGCGACGCCATCGGCATCAAGCCCGTGACGGGTCTGGAATTCCATGACCGCCGCCTGCAACGCCGCGTCATAGCCCGCCGAAGCCGACCGCCCGAGATAGCCCATCGCGATCAGCCGGTTGCGCAGCGCGACCACGGCCTCGCCCGAACTGCCGGGGGTCAGGCGGGCATCGGGCACGCGCGGCCCCCAGCCGCCCGCGTCGATTACCTGCAGCAGGTCCTGCCGGGCGCGGAACAGCCGCGCATATTCCGGCGCGCGCGGGGCCAGGCCGCGCAGGAAGGCGACAGGCGCGGCATCGGCGAAGTCACGCAACAACTCTTCGGGGTCGGGGCGGGGCAGCACGCGGACGATCCCGCGATCCACCTGGCGCGGGCTCAGCACGCCGGAATGCAGATCGCGCGCATATTTCAGAAAGGTCTCGGTCACGCGCGCTTCGAGCTTGCCACGGTCACGCTCGCTCTCGACAGCGCCGAAAGCCGCGATCAGCCCGTCAAGGTCATACCGCGCGGCGGGCAGGCCGTGATCGGCCGCGCGCGCCAGTGCCGAAATCAGCGCCTCGCGCCGGGGCGCGCTGTCCGCACCGGTCCACAGGGGCGCGAAGTCGGCTGTACGGTAGAAGGCCGAGGCCCCCTCATTCGCAGAGACCGCCTCGGCCAGCGCCTGCCGAAAGGCGGGGAACTCCTGCGCCTGCACTGTCGGGGCCAGTGATACCCCGCCTGCCAGCACAACAGCGAGCGCGAGCCCGCGCAGTTTGCCTAGTCCCTGCATTGCCATCCAACCCATTGTATTTCCCTGAAAGCGTGTCTGCGCCCAGTGGGGGGCATACGGCGACACAGGTCGAATCACAAGCCTGTGAGGCCGACCCAACTGTGGCTTCAGTATTCGTAAAGACTTCATGGTTAAACTCCCCTCATGACCGCCGACCTGTCCCCCGTTCGCCACACTGTGCCCCTTGCGTCAAACCGGCAAAAATCCGCCCAAAACGCCGCAGGCACGCCCGTGGTGCCCAGTTCGGTCTTGGGCACGCGTCGGGTTTGTGCAAGTTTCCAACATACG
>PXES01000263.1 GCA_003564655.1 Paracoccaceae bacterium | reverse complement strand
TCGTTGACGGCGGGATCGGACCGGTTCTCGCCCTGGCGGTCCGTCGAAGATTGTCGCGAGCCCGGCCAGCCGTCGCTTGAAGTCTTGATCAAGGGCCTGTTCGATCCGGCCAGCCTGCTCGACTACCTGCGCCACTGCGTGACCTTCGAGGAGGATGATCGTTCCGGTGAAATCATAAAGAAGGTGGCGGGATACCATCAGTTTCGGGCGATGCGCGAGACACGCGCTTCCGTCAAAGCCGCGCTGAAGGCCCCGGTCGGTGAAGGTGACGGGCGCGGCGGGGTAATCTGGCATACGCAGGGCTCCGGCAAGAGTCTGACCATGCTGATGCTGGCCGGGGCGCTTGTTGGCGACGAGCAAATGGCGAACCCTACCATTGTCGTCGTCACCGACCGCAACGACCTCGACGGTCAGCTCTTCGGCACTTTTGCGGCAGGACGAGCTTTGCTCCGTCAGGAACCGGAGCAGGCGGAGAGTCGCGAGGATCTGACTGCCCGGCTGAACCGTGCTTCCGGTGGCGTGGTCTTCACGACGATTCAGAAGTTCGAGGAGCGCGGCGGACCGGTGAGCGAACGCGCCAACATCGTTGTGATGGCGGACGAGGCCCACCGGAGCCAATACGGATTTCTCGACGGTGGCGCACGCTGGATGCGCGAGGCGCTGCCGAACGCGACCTTCGTCGGATTTACGGGAACGCCGCTGGAACGTGATGACCGGAGCACCCCGGCGGTATTCGGCGAGTATGCCGACATCTATGACATTCGGCAGGCCATCCACGACAACGCCACCGTGCCTATCTACTACGAGATGCGGCTGGTTTCCCTGTATCCCGATGAACAGGGCGTGCGCGAGGCGGAAGCCGAACTGGAAGCGGCATTCGAAGCCTCACGCGACGGGACGGAGACCCCGCTGTACTTCGATGTTGCTCTGGAGGAGTTGGTCGGATCAGATCGGCGGCTTGATCTGGTGGCTTCGGAGATCGTGGGGCACTTGGAGAAGCGACGCGAGGTGATCGAGGGCAAGGCGATGGTCGTCGGCATGAGCCGCGACATCTGCATGAAGCTCTACGACCGGATCGTGGCTTTGCGTCCGGATTGGCACGCAGATGAAGACGATGCCGGATTCGTCAAGGTTGTGATGGATGGGGCGATTCCTTCCCCGCGCAAGGGAGAGAGCAACGAGGCCTACCAAAGGCGCATTGAGCCGCTCATCGGCCCGATTCGCTATCACGGAAGAACAAAGGCCCGCCGGGAAGCCTTGGCCCGCCGCTTCAAGGACCCTGCGGATGACCTGCGGCTTGTGATTGTGTGCGATATGTGGCTGACCGGGTTCGACTGTCCGCCGTTGCACACGATGTATCTTGACAAGCCGCTGGCCGGACATTCGCTCATGCAGGCCATTGCCCGCGTGAACCGGGTATTTGGCGAGAAGCCCGGCGGCGTGGTTGTCGATTTCCTGGGCATTGCCGATCAACTTCGCGACGCCGTGCAGACCTATACCCAGGCCGGCGGCGAGGGAAATCCGGTCGAAAACATCCAGGATGAGGCCGTGCCTCTGATGGAGCGGGAGTTCGAGGCGCTCCGCGACTTCTTCAACGGTTTCGATTACACCGGGTTCTTTACCCATGTTGAAGCAGATCAGCTCCAGGCGGTTACGGCCGGGGCGGACTACGTGTTTGAGCAGGAAGACGGCAAGCGCCGGTTCATGACGATGGTTGCGGCGCTGTCCAAGGCGTTTGCGTTGTCCGTGCCACGGCCCGAGACAGAGGCAATCCGGGACGATCTTGCCTACTTCCAGTCCATTCGCGCGGCCATCCGCAAGCGCCTGATGGATGACGGTCCTCCACCCGCCACGGATGTGCGCGCGGCGGTGCGTCAGGTGATTTCGGGGGCGGTCTCGTCGGATGGAGTGATCGACTTGTTTCAAACCGCCGGATTGACCGATCCGAATGTCGGTATCCTGTCCGACGATTTTCTGGATCGCATGGCCGCACTGCCCCACAAGAACCTTGCTCTGGAAACCTTGCGTAAACTGCTCAATGACAAAATCCGCAGCCGCGAAAGGGTCAATATCGTTCAGTCGAAGGGATTCCGGGAATCCCTCGAAGAAACCATGCGGCGCTACAACAACCGTGCGATCACCACCGCCCAGGTGATTGAGGAACTGATAGGACTGGCCAAGACCATTCGAGAAGCTGTCGAGCGGGGAGAAGCTTCCGGGCTCCGGGATGACGAGGTGGCCTTTTATGACGCGCTAGCGGACAACGAATCCGCGCGTGAAGTCATACAGGATGACACCCTGAAGCTGATTGCCCGTGAATTGGCGGACAGGATCAAAGCCAAAGCCTCGCTGGACTGGACCCAGCGGGAAACCGTCCGCGCCGATATGCGAAGAACAATCCGCCGTCTACTTACGAAGTACGGTTACCCGCCG
The DNA here is from genome assembly GCA_003564655.1 of Paracoccaceae bacterium. Lineage (GTDB taxonomy): Bacteria > Pseudomonadota > Alphaproteobacteria > Rhodobacterales > Rhodobacteraceae > Roseinatronobacter. Next base: position 3,550 of record PXES01000263.1, on the reverse strand, counting down.
GACGCGCAGGAAAACGCAACGCAACTGGTGATCCGGCAGGCGGAGTTGATGGCGGAAGGGGTTGTTTCGACATGAACTGCGTCCAAAGGAACTTGATTTCATGAGCGCCAGCTATGCGACCAAGCTACTCTTGGCTTTTCGCAGTGGTGGAACCTGCGCAATCTGCCAATGCGACTTGTCCCCGGAGAGCGAAAATGGCGGACCCGTGAATGTCGGCAAAGCAGCACACATTGCTGGTGAAAATGACGGAAAAGGAAAATCCCAGCGCTCAGCGAGATATGACCCCAATATGTCAGTAAAGGAACGGGACCATTACAACAATTTGATTTACCTATGCGGGGCTTGCCACGACATGATTGACGCCATTCCCGAGGGGGAGCGCGATTACCCGCCCGACAGGCTCCTTACGCTAAAGAAAAAGCATGAGGCCAAAGTTCGCCAAGCCATGCTGGACGCATTTTCGGAGGTTGGCTTTTCCGAACTTGAGGAAGCAACGAAGTGGGCCACCTGCATTACGCCATCGAATCTGTCTGCGGATTACTCCCTGTTAAAGGTTGAAGACAAGATCCGCAAGAACGATCTGGATGCCGACCATCGCGCTTTGATTGCAATGGGGCTTGGCGTTGCCTCTGAAGTTGCCCGGTACATCGAGACTGTCGCGCAAGACGACCCGGAATTTCCCGAGCGTCTCAAGGCAGGATTTCTGGAGGAATACTGGCGTCTCAAGAAGCGAAGCGTGACAGGCGGAGACCTGTTCGAATTGATGTGTGCATTCGCGAAGAAAGGGTTTCGTCGCCATGCAGAGCAAGCGGCGGGGCAAGCGGTCTTGATCCACCTGTTCGAAACATGCCAGGTTTTTAAGAAATGATTTTGCCCACCAAACATATTCCCGAAGACCAGGCACTTCTGGGTGTTGGGGGATTGCTTTTGCGCTTACTGGACCGGCCGCAAACCGTAACGAGCCTTTGGGAGAAGGTTCGCAGTGAACGCGCAGTGGGCAATTTCGAGCGTTACATCCTGGCATTGGACCTTCTTCACATTACCGGTATGGTGGCTTTGTCCCAGGGAATGCTAAAAAGGAGGATACCTGATGATTCATAGTCTGTCGGCGAACAAGAGCACATTCCATCGGGTGGATTTCACGGCAGGTCTGAACGTGATTCTCGCGGACCGGTCGGATGTATCCTCGACCAAAGACACTCGGAACGGGCTGGGCAAGTCGACGCTGATCGAGATTCTCGATTTCTGCCTTGGAGGCAGCGCGTCCAAGGGAAAAGGACTAATCATCGACCCTTTGAAATCCTGGCAGTTCACCATAGAGATCACAATGGCCAAAAAGAAGGTCAAGGTGACACGCTCCGTCGATGAACACAACCGTGTCGTGATCAGTGGGGATACCACGGGCTGGCCGGAGCAACCCGAAGTTGATGAGGAGACGGGCCAACGGGTATTCAAGATCGATCGTTGGCGTAAACTGCTCGGATTGGTGTTGTTTGATCTGCCGCGAAATGTCGACGGTCTTCCCTACAAACCCAGCTATCGGAGCCTTGTATCCTACTTTGTGCGACGCCGCCCTGACGCTTACATGAGCCCATTCAGACATTTCCGCCAGCAGAAGACATGGGACACCCAGCTTCACACGGCTTACCTGCTGGGTATGAACTGGGAATACGCTGCTCGCTGGCAAGGACTCAAGGACCAGGAAGATGGCGTCAAGGCGATTGAAAAAGCTATTAAGACGGGTGCGATGGAAGCGGCCATGGGTTCCGTAGGCGAGCTTGAGACGCAACGAATTCAGCTTGAGCAGCAACAGAATGCCTCCCAGGCCGCGCTTGAAACTTTCAAGGTCCATCCCCAGTACGACAGCATCCAGTCGGACGCCGACCGACTGACCGCAGAAATTCATGCCCTGACAAATAAAAACATCGAAGACCGCCGTCGCCTCGCTCGATATGAGGCCTCCATCGCCGAAGAGAAGCCGCCAGACTCGCTATCACTGGAAAAACTATACAAGGAGGCTGGTCTGGTTCTGCCGGATGCGGTGGTTAAGAGTCTAGGCGATGCCCGCAGCTTTCACGCTGCAATCGTGACCAACCGCAAGGAGTTTCTTGGCACGGAGATGAAACGTCTTTCTGAGTCCATTAGCCGCCGTGAAACGGACATTGCTGATCTGACCAACCAACGGGCGGAGGTGATGGAAATCCTCAAAAGTCATGGTGCGCTTCAGGAGATGACGAAGCTTCAGGAACGCAATGTAACCCTTCAAGGCAAACTGGACCGTGTAGAAACACGCCTGCGGGAAATGAAGGAATTGAAGGAGGCAAAACGCAAGGTGAAAGAAGGGAAGTCCAAGCTCGTCAAGACTGCGGAACAAGACCACGAACAGCGGTGGGATGTTTGGTCCACGGCTGTGCGCCTTTTCAATGAGCACTCTCAGTCGCTTTACAAAACCCCGGGCAGGCTTGTAATCGACGTGGCGGACACAGGCTATAAGTACAGTGTTGATATCGAGCGGAGCGGAAGTGAGGGCATCGACAAGATGAAGATTTTCTGCTTCGACCTTGCGGCACTGCAGCTTCAGAAGGATTTTCGGGACGGAGTCGACTTTCTCATACACGACACTCTGATGTACGATTCGGTTGATCCACGTCAGCGAGCTTTGGCTTTAGAGCGTGCACAGCAAGTGACTTCCGGCTTCGCTGGACAATATATTTGCACCATGAATTCCGATATGGTTCCGAGAGACGATTTCTCGGACGGTTTTGATTTCGACAGCCACGTCCGCCTCACACTCAATGACGCGACTCCCGCTGGTAGTCTTCTGGGGTTCCGGTTCGATAGACCTACGAAGTAGCAGGCTATTTGAGACCTTTTTTGATGGAAACGTTCGAGATATTTTGTGTTTCCCTCGGACAGGTCGCCCGGATGATGGGGGATGGCGGTCATCCGTGAGGATGTGCGGGATCTGGAGAATGTCCGGGACATCTCTGGACCTGTTGCTTCGTCATCTGCCCCCTGCGTGGGCTCTCTGCTTTCCATCAATCAACTGCGAAAACTTCTCCAGGGTTCCCACGAGAGCGTGGAACGGTGGGAAACGAGACGGAATAAGCTTCGGAGCGTTTACCCCCTCACCCGGATCTCCACCTGATGCTCCTGGCGGTCGTTTTGAAGGTGGAGGGGTTCGGGGGGCGGGGCGTGGGGGTCGCGGAGGAAGGTGAGGTGGTAGACGGTTTGCTGATAACGATAGTGAAGTTTGTAGCTGTCCCAGGTTTTGGGCATGTGGGTGCTGAAGTGGAGGTGGTCGCCTTGTTTGTGGAGGCCGAGGAGGGTTTCGACGAGGAGGCGGTAGAGCCAGCCGGCGGAGCCGGTGTACCAGGTCCAGCCGCCGCGTCCGATGTGGGGAGCCACGCCATAAATGTCGGCGGCGGCGACGTAGGGTTCGACTTTGTAAGTGTTGATGGCTTCGGGGCTGTCGCCGTGGTGAATGGGGTTGAGGAGATGGAACAGTTCCCAGGCGCGGTCACTGTCGCCGAGTTTGGCGAAGGCCATG
>PXES01000106.1 GCA_003564655.1 Paracoccaceae bacterium | reverse complement strand
TCGATGCGCACCACCTGCGCCAGCGCGCGCGCCATCACGCCCCGGCGCGACAGGCCGAGGAACTGCTCGGCCGCGGGGTTGCAATCGGCGATATGCTCGCAGCCGTCCTTGTTGCCGATCAACAGCGCGGGCACTGGCAGCGCAGCCCAGATCGTGCCCGTGGCGGGCGGGATCATGCCGCGTCCTCCCACCCGGGCGCGGCGGGGGCCAACGCCTCGGGCAGCAGGCTCAGGACATATGCGGGCTCGGGCGCCGTCAGAAGCGCGCGCCGCAGCGCGGGCGGGCAGCCGCCCTGCGCGTCAAGATACCAGCCCAGATGCTTGCGCGCGACCCGCACGCCCAGATCGGTCCCGTAGAAGTCCAGCATCGCCTCGTAATGCGCGCCCACCAGCGCCACCAGCGCCGCGCCGGTCGGCACCTCGGGCGCGGGCGTGCCGAAGATATCGGCGGCGATCTGCGCGATCACCCAGGGCCGCCCCTGCGCGCCACGTCCGACCATCACCCCCGCCGCGCCCGATTGCGCAAGTGCCTGCCGCGCCGTGGCCGTGCAGGTGATGTCGCCATTGGCAATCACCGGCACCGGTGAGGCCGCGACCACATCCGCGATGGCCGCCCAGTCGGCGCGGCCCTTGTAGAACTGGCAGCGGGTGCGCCCATGCACCGTGACCATCGCAACCCCGGCCCCCGCCGCGCGGGCGGCAAGCTCGGGCGCGTTGAGGCAGTCATCATCCCAGCCCAGACGCATCTTCAGCGTCACCGGCACGCCGACGGCGCCGACCACCGCCTCGACCAGCCGCAGCGCGTGGTCGGGGGTGCGCATCAGCGCCGAACCCGACTGTCCGCCCACCACCTTCTTCGCCGGGCAGCCCATGTTGATGTCGATCACCTGCGCGCCGCCATCCTCGGCCATGCGCGCGGCGTCCGCCATCCAGCGCGCCTCGCAGCCTGCAAGCTGGACCGAGGTGCCCGCCTCGCCCATGCCCAGCGCCGTGCGCGCCTTGGCCCGGACCGAGGGTTTGGCCTGCACCATCTCGCGGCTGGCCACCATTTCGGACACCACCAGCCCGGCGCCGAAGCCCGCGACGACCCGGCGGAACGGCAGGTCCGTGATGCCCGCCAGCGGGGCCAGCAGGACCGGCGGGGCGAGCGGGGGCGCCCGTGACCGGCCCTGCAAGCGGAACCCTGCGGCATTGTCAGTCGGGGGCATGGGAAAATCCTGAAACCTCTCGCCACGCATCTACACACGCACTGCGTGCGAGGCAAATCACACGAAGCAGTATCTGGCGCGAATTTCATCCCCTGCTTAATTTTTGTGCTTTTATTCAGCCGAAACGCGCGGATTGTCAGCACCCCCTGCTTCGGCCTATAGCAACCGGGCAGCAATTGGGCAGGACATGGCCGACACCGCCGCCATCATCGTCGCCGCCGGGCGCGGCACCCGCGCCGGGGACGGCCCGCCCAAACAGTGGCGCGATCTGGCCGGGCGGCCGGTGCTGGCGCATACGCTGGAGGCCTTTCGGCGCGCCGGGATCGCCCGGCTGATGCTGGTGCTGCACCCTGACGATCTCGCCCGCGCGCAAACGCTCGACCTGACCGGGGTAAGACTGGTCGCGGGCGGCGCGAGTCGGACCGCCTCGGTCCGCGCAGCGCTCGAGGCGCTGGCGGCGGACGCCCCGCCGCACCATGTGCTGATCCATGACGGCGCGCGGCCCTTTCCGTCCGTGGGGCTGATCGAGGCCGTGTGCGCCGCGCTCGGCTCTGGCCCTGCCGCCGCCCCCGCCCTGCCTGTTACCGATGCACTCTGGCGGGGGCAGGCTGGCATTGTCACCGGCACGGCGGATCGCGACGGGCTGTTTCGCGCGCAGACCCCGCAGGGCTTTGACTTCGCCGCCATCCTGGCCGCCCACCGCGCGCATCCGGGCGACGCCGCCGACGATGTCGCCATCGCCCGGGCGGCGGGCCTTGCCGTCACCATCACGCCGGGCAGCGCGGATAATCTGAAACTCACCTACCCCCAGGATTTCGCGCGCGCCGCACGGCTGCTGGCCCGTAGAGAGGACACCCCCATGCAGATCCGCCTCGGCAATGGCTATGACGTGCACCGCTTCGGCCCCGGTGACGGCTGCTGGCTGTGTGGCGTGCTGGTCCCGCATGACCGCGCGCTGATGGGCCATTCGGATGCCGATGTAGGAATGCACGCGCTGACCGATGCGATCTATGGCGCATTGGCCGAGGGCGATATCGGCCGCCACTTCCCCCCCAGCGACCCGCAATGGAAGGGCGCTGCGAGCGACATCTTCCTGCGCCACGCCGTCGCGCTGGCCTCGGACAGAGGCTACCGGATCGGCAATTGCGACGTGACGCTGGTCTGCGAACACCCCAAGATCGGCCCCCACGCGGACGCCATGCGGGCACGTCTGGCCGGGATCATGGGCTGCGAGACCAGCGCGGTCAGCGTCAAGGCCACCACATCCGAGCGTCTGGGCTTTACCGGGCGGGGCGAAGGGATCGCCGCCATCGCGACGGTCTGTCTGCTGGGCGCATAGGCGGTATTCGCGCGCCGGGGCTAGCCAGACCGCGCGCAATGGGCTATGCGGCGGCGCAGAAACTCCCAACAAGGCCCGATCCATGTCCCTGCGCAACATCGCAATCATCGCCCATGTCGACCACGGCAAGACCACGCTGGTCGACGAGCTACTCAAGCAGTCGGGCACCTTCCGCGAGAACCAGGCGCTGAGCGAGCGCGCCATGGACAGCAACGATCTGGAGCGCGAGCGCGGCATCCCCATCCTCGCCAAGGCCACCAGCGTCGAGTGGCAGGGCACGCGGATCAACATCGTCGACACCCCCGGCCACGCCGATTTCGGCGGCGAGGTCGAGCGCATCCTGTCGATGGTCGATGGCGTGGTGCTGCTGGTCGATGCCGCCGAGGGGCCGATGCCGCAGACCAAGTTCGTGACCTCCAAGGCGCTGGCGCTGGGGCTGCGGCCGATCGTGGTGCTCAACAAGGTGGACAAGCCCGCCGCCGACCCCGACACGGCGCTGAACGAGGTTTTCGACCTATTCGCCAATCTGGGCGCCAGCGACGAACAGCTTGATTTCCCTGTGCTTTATGCGTCCGGCATCAATGGCTGGGCGGATGAGCAGCTTGACGGGCCGCGCCGCGACATGTCGGCGCTGTTCGATCTGGTGGTGGCTCATGTGCCCGCGCCTGCGCAGATCGCCGCGCGGGCCGAGCCGTTTCGGATGCTTGCCACCACGCTCTCCGCCGACCCCTATCTGGGCCGCATCCTCACCGGGCGCGTCGAGTCCGGCACGCTCAGGGCGGGCGAGACGCTCAAGGCGCTGTCACGCGACGGGCGCAAGCTCGAGCAGTTCCGCGTGACCAAGGTTCTGGCCTTTCGCGGCCTTGCCCAGACGCCCATCGACGCGGCAGAGGCGGGCGATATCGTGACGCTTGCCGGCATGTCCAAGGCCACGGTGGCCGACACGCTCTGCGCGCTTGAGGTCGAGGACGCGATCCCCGCGCAGCCCATCGACCCGCCGACGATCTCCGTGACCTTTGGCATAAATGATTCGCCGCTGGCCGGGCGCGACGGGACGAAAGTGCAGTCCCGCGTCATCCGCGAGCGCCTGATGCGCGAGGCCGAGGTGAATGTCGCCATCCGCGTCACCGACACGCCGGGGGGTGAGGCGTTCGACGTCGCCGGGCGCGGCGAATTGCAGATGGGTGTCCTGATCGAGAACATGCGGCGCGAGGGGTTCGAGCTGTCGATCTCGCGCCCCCGCGTGCTGCTGCGCGACGAGGGCGGGCAGCGGCTGGAACCGGTCGAGGAAGTCACCATCGATGTCGATGACGACTACACCGGCACCGTGATCGAGAAGCTGACCGGCCCGCGCCGGGGCGATCTGGTCGAGATGAAGCCCGCAGGCACCGGCAAGACGCGCATCATCGCGCATGTCCCCTCGCGCGGGCTGATCGGCTATCACGGCGAGTTCCTGACCGACACGCGCGGCACGGGGGTCCTCAACCGCGTGTTCCACGAATGGGCGCCCTACCGCGGCACCATTCCGGGGCGGCGTGAAGGGGTGCTGATTTCCATGGAGGATGGCACCGCGGTTGCCTATGCGCTGTGGAATCTGGAAGAGCGCGGGCGCATGTTCATCAACCCGCAGGAGCCCGTCTATCAGGGCATGATCATCGGCGAGCACAGCCGCGACAACGATCTGGAGGTGAACCCGCTGAAGGGCAAGAAACTGACCAATGTGCGCGCCTCGGGGACCGATGACGCGGTCAAGCTGACGCCGCCCACGATCATGTCGCTGGAACAGGCCATCGCCTATATCGACGATGACGAGTTGGTCGAGGTGACGCCCAAGGCGATCCGCCTGCGCAAGCGCTTCCTCGACCCGCATGAGCGGAAACGGCAGGCAAAAGCCAGCGCGTGAGTTGAGAGAAACCCCGTCGGACTGGCGGGGTTTTTCGTTGCGCGTGGCGTGATAGGACGGGCAGGTATGCGGGATCTTGCGGACGGTCGGGCCCGCGGGCAAATGGCGAGACTGCGCACGCGTAGCACAACAGACGGTTCTTCACGCCAGCGCTTCTCGCGCGTGACGGCGCAGGGCATCGCTTAGCGCCCAAAGCGGTTGAGCCGCGCGTCGGTTTATCTGCCAGAACAGGGGCCGGTCAAAGGGTGTGTCCGCAATCAGTTCCACCAATTGCCCTGCGCGCAGATGGTCCTGCACCAAAGACGCGGGGTTCATGCCCCAACCCAACCCCTGCACCGCCGCTGTCACAAAGCCTTGCGTCGAGGGCAGCCAATGGGTTGGCAGGGCCAGCCTTTGCCCGAAGACGGTTTTCACCCATTCCTGTTGCAACTGATCCTTCTGGTTGAAGGTCAGCGCCGGGGCGCGGGCCAATGCTGACAGGCTCACCCCATCTGCAAAGTATCGCCGCATGAAACCGGGGCTGGCCGTTGCATGATAGCGCAGGCTGCCCAAGGCGATGGATTTGCAACCCTGCACAGGCTTGGCCACAGCGGTCAGCGCAGCCACCACCCGCCCCGATTTCAGCCAGTCGGTCGTGTGATCCTCATCATCCACCGCAATATCCAGCAAGATATCCGCATCACGGGCAAAACCTGCCAGCGCAGGCAGAACCCATGTGGCCAGGCTGTCTGAATTGACCGCAACCGACAGGGTCACGCGGTCTGTCTGATAGGCGCTGGCGGGCAGCTGGGCCATCAGGTCGCGCTCTGCCAGCCCCACAAGCTCGATATGACGACACAAGGCATCCCCGGCCGCTGTGGCGCGGCACGGGCTGGCGCGCTCGATCAGGACGGTGCCAAGGCGTTCCTCCAGCGCGCGCACCCGCTGCGAAATGGCCGAGGGCGTCACCCCCAAGGCCCGCGCCGCGCCCTCAAAGCTGCCGGTCTGCACCACCATCGCGACTGCGCGCGCGGCGGGATAATCAAGCATTAGCGCCCCTTCATCAGCGTTACGTCGTTTAATTTGCCTAATCACATGGGCCGTTATATCGCAAGCCGAACCTGATAGGGGGCAGATATGAGCGACCTGACGATTTACCTGACCGGTCTTGGCATTGGCCTGAGCCTGATCATCGCCATCGGTGCGCAGAATGCCTTTGTTCTGCGTCAGGGCCTGCGCGGGTCGCATGTGTTCCCGGTGGTGCTGACCTGTGCGCTGTCAGATGCGATCCTGATCGTGGTCGGGGTGACCAGTTTTGCCAAGATCGCCGCATGGTTGCCGATGGTCGATCCGGTCATGCGCTATGGCGGCGCTGCGTTTCTGCTCTGGTATGGGGCGCGCAACATGCGCGCGGCCCTGACCTCATCGCAAGCGCTATGGATCGACGGTGCAGCCCCGCGAGAGCCGCTGCGCCCTGTGCTGCTGACAGCGCTGGCGCTGACATGGCTGAACCCGCATGTCTATCTTGATACCGTGGTCTTGCTGGGTACGATCTCGA
>PXES01000226.1 GCA_003564655.1 Paracoccaceae bacterium | reverse complement strand
TGCGCGCCGCCGGGCGATAGTCGCTCTCGCGCTGGATCACGCGGTGCAACAGTGCCTCGGGGATGTCATGCTCGGCGGCAGAGGCACGGATCATCCGCCGCAGTTCCGGCGTCTCGCCCGGATAAAGCGCCGGCTGCGGCGCGGGCGCCGCCTCCGGCACCGGCCGGGCGCAGGCCGAAACCGCCAGCCCCGTCGCCATCGTCATGGCCAGAATCACTCTCATCGTCGCTCTTTCGCTGCCGCCCGTCCGGCCGGGCTCACCACGCCGATCTCATCCAGGATCGCCTCGATCCCGGCAAGCCCCCCTGCCCCGGCATGCGCGGCTTTCAGCGCATCGAAGCGCGCGCGCAGCGCCTGCTTCTCTTCCCCCTGCGCATCGTTCCAGGGCCGGCCCTGCAGCGCCATGACCAGCACATAGTAGGCGATGAAATGCGGCCGTTCCCCCGCCTGCAAGAGCCGCGCATAACCCGCATCCGCCCCCATCGCGCGCAGGGCCTCGGCATCGGGCACGCCGGCGCGGGCAAAGGCGGCCTCCATCGCCGGGCCGAGATTGCGGATGGTGGATATGGGCGTGCTCATCAACACTCCTGCGCCACGAGGCCACCCAGCATGCCCGCCCGTCATGGCCCTTGGCAAGCCGGACCCGGACGCCTAGCCTGCCCCAAACGACGCCGGAGCCCGCATGAGCAAAGACAACCTCCCCCTGCCCTTTGACGGCGCCATCAGCCGTTTTCTGAACGAAGCCGCCAGCGACGCCATCCGCGACGCCATCGCCGAGGGGCGCAAGCGCGACATCATCACCGACAACCACCCCTATGACCGCTGGATGCCGAAGGCGGAATACGAGGACCATCTGAAACGGCTGCAGGTCGAACTGGTCAAGTTCAAGCACTGGGTCGAAGAGACCGGCCAGCGCGTTGTCGTGATCTTCGAAGGGCGCGACACCGCCGGCAAATCCGGCGCCATCGCCCGCGTCACCGCCAATCTGAACCCGCGCAGCGCCCGCATCATGGCGCTGCCCGTGCCCGGCGACCGCGAACGGCGGCAATGGTTCTTCCAGCGCTATGTCGAGCATCTGCCCCCGGCGGGCGAAATGGTGATGATGGATCGCAGCTGGTACAACCGCGCGGTCATCGAACATGTCTTCGGCTTTTGCACGCCCGCGCAGCGCGAGGCCTTCTTTGCCCAGCTTCCCGCGTTCGAGGAAACGCTGGTGCGCGACGGCGTGCATCTGATCAAGCTGTGGTTCAATGTCAGCCGGGCCGAGCAGTTGCGCCGCATGCTGGCGCGCGAAAGCCACCCGCTGAAACAGTGGAAACTCTCGCGCATCGATGTCGAGGGGCTGGGCAAATGGGACGCCTACACCGCCGCGATCGCCGAGACCTTTCAGCGCAGCGACTTCCCCTTTGCGCCCTGGACGGTGATTCTGGGCGATGACAAGTACCGCGCGCGTATCGCCGCGATCCAGCGCATCCTGGGCGCCTTCGACTATCACCGCAAGGATGCCGACGCCCTGGGCACCCCTGATCCCCTTATCATGGGCGGGCCGGCGATCTGGCCGCGGGGGTAGGGTTCAGCCTGTGAACGCCGCCAGGCCCATTACAGCGTCGCACGAACGCAGGCACAAGGCGTGGCGGCACGGCACCGTCTCGCACCCTTTGCCTCACCCCTTATCCCTGCCCCAGCGCCGCCAGAATCCGCACCCAGGACCGGATGCCCTTGTGAAAGCTTTCCAGATCGTATTTCTCGTTCGGGGAATGGATCTGGTCGTCATCGCGGCCAAAGCCGATCAGCATCGAATCCATCCCCAAGATCGTCTTGAAATAGCCCGCAATCGGGATCGACCCGCCGCAGCCGATGAACGCCGCGGGCCGGGGCCATTCGTCCGACAGCGCCAGCCGCGCGGCCTCGAACGCCGGGTCTTCGGTGGCCATGACGCTGGCCGGGCCGGATGAATGGTCCTTGAACTCGACCGTGCAATCGGCCGGCACGCGGGCGCGCATATGCGCCTGAAAGGCCGCCGCCACCGCCTGCGGGTCCTGGCTGCCCACCAGCCGGAAACTGACCTTGGCCGAGGCCCTGGAGGGCAGCACCGTCTTGAACCCCGCGCCCGTATAGCCGGAGATCATGCCGTTGATCTCGCAGGTGGGGCGGGACCAGATCATCTCCAGCGCCGAGCGTCCGGCCTCGCCCGCGGGGTGCTTCAGCCCCACCTCGCCCAGAAACTGCGTGTGATCGAAACCCAGCGCGTCCCATTGCGCGAGGATTTCCTGCGGCAGATCCGGCACGCCGTCATAGAACCCCGCCAGCGTCACGCGGCCCTGATCGTCGTGCAGGTCGGCCAGCGCGCGCGCCAGCACCCGCGCCGGGTTCATCGCCGCACCGCCGAACATGCCCGAATGCAGGTCCTTGGACGGCCCGGTGATCGTGACCTCCTGCCCCACCAGGCCGCGCAGCATGGTGGTGATGCCCGGCGTCTGCGGGTCGAACATGCCGGTGTCGCAGATCAGCGCCAGATCGGCGCGCAGCTTTTCGGCGTTGTCCTTCATCCAGGGCACCAGCGAGGGCGAGCCGGACTCCTCCTCCCCCTCGAAGAACAGCGACACCTTGACCGGCAGCGCCCCATGCACGGCAACCCAGGCGCGGCAGGCTTCCACAAAGGTCATCAACTGGCCCTTGTCATCGGCCGCGCCGCGCCCGCGGATCACCTTGCCCGCCGGTGTGTCCTCGACCTGCGGATCAAAGGGGTCGCGCGCCCAAAGGTCAAGCGGGTCAACGGGTTGCACGTCATAGTGACCATAGAACAGCACATGGGGCCTGTCTTGACTTTCGGGGGTATCGGGGCCGTGGGCCAGCACCATCGGGTGGCCCGGGGTGGCATGGATGGCCGCCTCGAACCCCATGCCCGCCAGATCCTCGCGCAGCCAGTCGGCGGCGCGGGCACAGTCTTCGGCATAGGCCGGATCGGTGGAGATGGAGGGCACGCGCAGCAGGTCCATCAGCCGTGCCAGTGCCGCGTCCAGCGTGGCATCGACATGCGCCAGAACCGGCGCGGCCTTGTCCGCGCCGGGGGCGGCATGCGGGGCAGTGGCGGGCGTCTTGGTGGATGACATGGCGCGTTCCTTTCCTGCGTTGCGGCACAAGCCTAGGCAGCGGGTCTGCCCATGTCCAGCCGGGTGGTCTGCCGGGTGTCCAGCGGGACTTTCCGGCGGAGCCTTCACAGCGCTTTCTTGTGGCATTCAAGGCGCTCTCGCGGGGCGGCGCCTGCCTGATCGGTTCCTCTGGCCTTTCAGGGGCAAAACGCGATAGGTGAAGGGAAACCGCTGCCCGAAGGAGTTCCGGATGCGTCACCCCCTGTCCCGCCTCGCGCCTTGCAGCGCTCTGGCCGCTGCGGCCCTTGTCTTCCTGACGCCCTTCTCGGCACCCGCCCTGGCCGACCCCGTTACCCCGGACGCCGCCGCGCCGCTTCTGTTCGCGCATGATCGGGTAGAGGTCGCGCGCTACACGCTGGAGGGGCTGAGCGAGGATGAGCGCGAGATCATCATCGGCATCGCGCAGGAACAGCCCTATTATGCCGCCATGGCCTTTGCCCCTGATCAGGGCATCCTGGCCGAACCCACTGTCTTTGCCGCGAATTACCATTCGCGCGAGACCGCGCATGCCGCGGCGCTGGCGCAATGCAACGCGCTGCGCACGGGCGGGCGGCCCTGCACCCTGGCGCTGGAGGTCCGCCCCGCCGGATGGGAGGCACGCGCCCTGCATCTGAGCGCGGACGCGACCGAGGAATTCGGTGGTGACTTCCGGCGCGCCCCAGCCCCCCGCGCCTTTGCCATTTCCGAACAGACCGCCGCCTGGGGAACCGGCGCAGGCGACGCGGCCGCCGAGACCGCGCTGGAGGCCTGCGCGGAAGCCGGCGCCACCGATTGCCGCGTCGTCATCGCGGACTGACTGCAGAGAAAGGAACCAGGCCGCCGGCACCGCCCGCCCGTGCCGACATGGCAGTCGTGACGGTGCGAAACCATCGGGTGCGACAACGCGTGAACTTGATCCAGGTCAAGTAATCATATCTTCACCCCGTGTAACGCTGACGACAGCCGCCCCGAACACATCACCCCAGCACCGCGCCAGGGAGACAGAATTGCACTACGAAACCGCCCTCGACACAGCCCTGCAGCGCCTGCATGACGAAGGCCGCTACCGCACCTTCATCGACATCGAGCGGCGCAAGGGTCATTTCCCGCATGCCGTCTGGCGCCGCCCCGATGGCACCGAGCGCGATATCACCGTCTGGTGCGGCAACGACTATCTGGGCATGGGGCAGCACCCGGCGGTGCTGCAGGCGATGCATGACGCGCTGGACGCCACGGGCGCCGGCTCTGGCGGCACGCGCAACATTTCCGGCACCACCGTCTGGCACAAACGCCTGGAGGCAGAGATCGCGGACCTGCACGGCAAGGAGGCGGCGCTGGTCTTTACCTCCGCCTATATCGCCAATGATGCCACGCTTTCCACGCTGCCAAAGCTGTTTCCCGGCCTGATCATCTATTCCGACGCGCTGAACCACGCCTCGATGATCGAGGGCGTGCGCCGCAATGGGGGGGCCAAGCGCATCTTCCGCCATAACGACGTGGCGCATCTGCGGGAATTGCTGGCAGCCGACGACCCGGCGGCGCCGAAGCTGATTGCCTTTGAGTCGATCTATTCCATGGACGGCGATTTCGGCCCCATCGCCGAGATCTGCGACCTGGCCGATGAATTCGGCGCCCTGACCTATATCGACGAGGTGCACGCCGTCGGCATGTACGGCCCCCGCGGCGCCGGCGTGGCCGAGCGCGACCGGCTGATGCACCGGCTCGACATCATCAACGGCACCATGGCCAAGGCCTATGGCGTGATGGGCGGCTACATCGCCGCAAGTGCAAAGATGGTCGATGCCGTGCGCTCTTACGCGCCGGGCTTCATCTTCACCACCTCGATCCCGCCCGCGGTGGCGGCGGGCTGCGCGGCCTCCATCGCGTTTCTGAAAACGCCGCAGGGCCAGCATCTGCGCGACGCCCAGCAACTGCATGCCCGCATCCTGAAGGCGCGCCTGAAAGGGTTGGGCCTGCCGATCATCGACCATGGCAGCCACATCGTGCCGGTCCATGTCGGCGACCCGGTGCATTGCAAGCGAATCTCGGACATGCTGCTGGAAGACCATGGCGTCTATGTCCAGCCGATCAACTTTCCCACCGTCCCGCGCGGCACCGAAAGGCTGCGATTCACCCCCTCGCCGGTGCATGACGCGGGCCAGATTGACCGTGTGGTCAAGGCAATGGACGCGCTCTGGTCGCATTGTGCGCTGAATCGGGCCGAATTGAGCGCCTGACCGCCTGTTGTCCACAAGCCGCTTCAATTTCTTGTTGTCATCTGTTAAGAACACGACAAGAGGTAGGGGATTGCTACACAGCCTGCGGCAGACAGGCGCAATCACCCAAAAACCCATTGGGCAGGCGGTACGAAGGACAGGGCAGATGATCTGGCGTAAGGGACAGACCCCGATACAGCAGACAGCAGAGACACCACGCGGTTTCGATGATTACGAACTGCGCCTGGGCGATCTGCTGCGCGGTGAACGCGCGACGCTCAGCAAGTCGTTGCTCGATGTGCAGCGCGAATTGCACATCCGCGCCAGTTACATCGCCGCCATCGAGAATGGTGATCTGACCGCGTTCGAAACACCCAGTTTCGTCGCCGGCTTCGTGCGCTCTTATGCCCGCTATCTGGGAATGGACCCGGAATGGGTCTATGACCGATTCTGCAAGGAACACGGCTTTTCCATCAATCACGGCATGGCCGGCACCAGCCGCGACAGCGGCATCGCCGGCATGCCCGCACCCGCGGCATCGCGCGGCCAGCGGGCCACGGGGCATGGCGCCGGCGCTCCGCTGCGCGGCGTCGGCCTGCTGCCGGACCCGGAGCCCTTCTGGCGGCGGCTGGAACCCGGCGCGCTGGGTTCGGTGACGATGCTGGCGGCGCTGATCG
>PXES01000404.1 GCA_003564655.1 Paracoccaceae bacterium | reverse complement strand
GCCGTGCGCTCTTACGCGCCGGGCTTCATCTTCACCACGTCATTGCCGCCCGCTGTGGCCGCCGGGGCGGTGGCCTCGGTCAACCACCTGAAGACAGCGCAGCACCTGCGCGACAAGCAACAGGAACACGCCCGCATTCTCAAGCTGCGTCTGCGCGGGCTGGGGTTGCCGATCATCGACCATGGCAGCCACATCGTGCCCGTGCATGTCGGCGACCCGGTGCACTGCAAGCTCATCTCTGACATGCTGCTGGAAAGACACGGGATTTATGTTCAGCCGATCAACTTCCCGACGGTCCCGCGCGGGACAGAACGGTTGCGGTTCACCCCCTCGCCCGTCCACAATCCCGGGATGATTGATGATCTTGTGCGCGCCATGGATGGGTTGTGGGCACATTGTGCGCTGAATCGCGCCGAAATTTCGGCGTGACCCCTCTTATCGCTTCAATTCCGCGCAGAAATCACTATCATGTCATTACGCTGTCACGCAGGGAAACTGCGGGCGGACACGACAATAGGCGGTTGACGGCAGCACGGCGATCTTAGGGGCGGGTAATGAAATGGTTCGGCAGCAAGCCTGAACAGGGCGATCACAGCACACAACAGCCCGCAGCACTGGGCTTTGATGAATTCGAGGTCACGCTCGGCGATCTGATGCGCGGCGAGCGCGCGACCCTGGGCAAATCGCTTCTTGATGTGCAGCGCGAGTTGCACATCCGCGCGACCTACATCGCGGCGATAGAGGCGGGCGATCTGTCGGCCTTCGAGGCAGCGAGTTTCGTGGCGGGCTATGTCCGCTCTTACGCGCGGTATCTGGGGATGGACCCGGACTGGTGTTACGCGAAGTTCTGCGCCGAGACCGGCTTTGCCGTCAGCGCGGACGTGATCCGAACCTCGCCGAACACCCCGGTTGCCGTATCCGCCGCGAACCGGGATTTCTCGCAAGGTCTGCTGTCGCGCACCCGCATGGCGGCCGAGCCCGATCCGATCTGGCGTCGTATCGACCCGGTGGCCGTGGGCTCCATCGCCGTGATGGTCTTGTTGATCCTCGGCATCGGCTTTGGCGGCTGGACCGTGCTGCGCGAGGTGCAGCGCGTCAATCTGGCGCCAGCCGACCAGTCGCCCGAAGTGCTTGACAGTCTGGACCCGATCATCGCCGGCTCGGGCCCGCGGATGGGCATTTCCGAGGAACCCGCGCTGCGCGTCGGCCAGATCAGCGACGAGGTGACAAGCTCGGCGCAGGGCGTGGTCCGCGACTACCGCCCCGAGGCGCTGGACCTGCCCGTCATCGTGTCGCGTGACGGCCCCATTGCCGCAATCGACCCGCGCGAGCCTGCCCAGGACGCCGATGAGGGCGATATCCGCTCGGCCATCGCCTCGGCGCTGGCCGAGGTCGAGGAAATGAACACCAGCCCGGGCGTTACCCGTGTCACGCGCGACGGCCCGCCCGAGCTTGAGTTGCTGGCGGTTCGGCCAAGCTGGATTCGCGTGCGCGGGGCCGATGGTACCGTTCTGTTTGAAAAGGTGCTGGACGCAGGCGAGCGCTACACCGTGCCGCAATCCGAGACCCCGCCCACCCTGCGCGCGGGCAATTCGGGCTCGGTCTATCTGCTTGTCGATGGCCAGCCCTACGGCCCCACCGCCCCTGGCGCGCAGGTGGTCGACCAGATCGCGCTGTCGCCCGATGCGGTGACCGAGCGTTTCGCCGTGGCCGATATCGAAGGCGACGGCGATCTGCGCGAATTCATCGACGTCGCGGAAATCGAGAACTGATCCGACAGGGTTTTTCCTGCCCCAACCGGCGGTGCGGCGTTGTTGCCGCGCCGCATTTCCCGTATGGTGTCAGGCACGGATGACAGGCAAAGGCACGCGCCCGATGGACCACAACCACATTCGCCCCTGGCGCAACATCACCCGCCGCAAGTCGCGCCAGATCATGGTCGGACCGGTGCCCGTGGGCGGGGACGCGCCGATCACGGTCCAGACGATGACCAACACCGACTCGTCGGACGCGAAAGCCACCATCGCGCAGGTGCTCGCCTGTGCCGAGGCGGGCGCTGATATCGTCCGCGTCTCGGTCCCGGACGAGGCCGCCTCGCGCGCCCTGCGCGAGGTCACGCGTGAAAGCCCAGTGCCGATCGTCGCGGACATCCATTTCCACTACAAGCGCGGGATCGAGGCCGCCGAGGCGGGTGCTGCCTGCCTGCGCATCAACCCCGGCAATATTGGCGACGCGACCCGCGTGCGCGAGGTGATCAAGGCCGCGCGCGACAATGGCTGCTCGATCCGTATCGGCGTCAATGCAGGCTCGCTCGAGCGCCATCTGCTGGAAAAATACGGCGAGCCCTGCCCCGAGGCGATGATCGAGAGCGGGCTCGACCATATCCGCATCCTGCAGGACAATGATTTCCATGAGTTCAAGATCAGCGTGAAGGCGTCGGACGTGTTCCTCGCCTCGGCCGCCTATATGGGGCTGGCCGAGGCCACCGACGCCCCCATCCATCTCGGCATCACCGAGGCGGGCGGGCTGGTCTCGGGCACGGTCAAGTCGGCCATCGGGCTGGGCAACCTCTTGTGGATGGGCATCGGCGACACGATCCGCGTCTCGCTCTCGGCCGACCCGGTCGAAGAGGTCAAGATCGGCTACGAGATCCTGAAATCGCTGGGCCTGCGCCATCGCGGCGTCAACATCATCTCCTGTCCGTCCTGCGCACGGCAGGGCTTCGACGTGATCAAGACTGTCGGCATCCTCGAAGAACGGCTCGCGCATATCAAGACGCCGATGTCGCTCTCGATCATCGGTTGCGTGGTCAATGGCCCGGGCGAGGCGCTGATGACCGATATCGGCTTCACCGGTGGCGGCGCGGGCTCGGGCATGGTCTATCTCGCGGGCAAGCAGAGCCACAAGCTCTCGAACGAGCAGATGATCGAGCATATCGTCGAGCAGGTCGAACGCCGCGCCGCCGAGATCGAAGCGGCCAGCGCCCAGGCTGCCGAATAACCACGCCAATTCATCTTTGTCGCAAATTTCCCGGGGGTAATCGCCATTGTCGCGCCATTGGTCGGAGCGACAATGGCGACGCAGGGGGTAGAGCCCCCCTGCCCCGCGTCATAGAGCTTCCGGCTGACCACGGCGCAAGGTGACGTGTTTTCCGGCCCTTGCGACTGGCCCGAAAGCGCCGCACCGAACGGACCAGCCGGATCCCGCCTCAGCCGCCGATCTCGGCCAGCAACTGCGCGTTCCCGCCCGAAGCGGTGGTGTCCACGCACAGATGCCGCTCCAGCAGCAGATGCGCCGCATCGGGCCAGTCGGTGATCAGCGGCAGGATCGGGCCGGGGCGGGTGGCCAGCGCGCGGGCGATTTCGCGCGCCTGACGCTCGTCGCCCCAGAAGATCACGCCGCTGAACCCCTCGACCGCATCCAGCCCCTCGGGCAGGCCCGGCAGCACCACAGCGCGCCCCCCCTGTGCCCTGACCGCCTGCGCCTGTCGCTCTGCCACCTCTGCGCCGGGGCCGAGGCAGAGTAGCGGCGGGCGAGGCGTTGTCGCGAGCCGGTTGGCCTCGCCCGTCGGGCCGGGCATGTCCTGCACGCTCGTCTCGGGTGGGGCGTCGGCAAGGCCGCGCAGCGCGGCCTCCAGCTTGGTGCGGGGCAGTGCGGGCGCTGGCTTGGCAACCGGGTCGGCGGCATGGCGCGTGAAGCGTGTGACGTAATGCGGCCCGCCCGCCTTGGGGCCGGTGCCCGACAGGCCCTCACCGCCGAAGGGCTGGCTGCCCACGACCGCGCCGATCTGGTTGCGGTTGACATAGACATTGCCCACTGCAACGCGCTCGACCACATGCTGCACGCGCGCGTCGATGCGGGTGTGCAGCCCGAAGGTCAGCCCGTAGCCCGTGGCATTCACGTCGGCCAGCACGCGGTCCAGATCGCCCGCGCGGAAGGTCGCCAGATGCAGCACCGGCCCGAACACCTCGCGCTCCAGCGCCGCGATCCCGTCCACACGGATCACACTCGGCGCGATGAAGCGCCCGCGCTCGGGGGCCGTCAGCGTGTGCAGCACCCGGCCTTCGGCGCGCGCCGCGTCCACATAGGCGGCGATCTGTTCCTGGGCCTCGGTGTCGATCACCGGCCCGACATCGGTGGACAGATCCCAGGGGTCGCCCAGCCGCAGCTCATCCATCGCGCCGAACAACATTTTCTGGAAGTCCTCGGCGATGTCCTGCTGCACGTAAAGACAGCGCAGCGCCGAGCAGCGCTGCCCCGCCGACTGGAAGCTCGAGGCCAGAACATCGCGCACGGCCTGTTCCGGCAGGGCCGTGCTGTCCACGATCATCGCGTTCAGCCCGCCCGTCTCGGCGATCAGCGGCGCGCCGGGGGCCAAATGCTCGGCCATGGCGCGGCGGATCCCCTGCGCCGTCGCAGTCGAGCCGGTGAAGGCCACGCCATCCACGCGGCTGTCCGAGGTCAAGGCCGCACCGACGCTGGCACCCTCGCCGGGCAGAAACTGCAACACCGCGCGCGGCACCCCGGCCTCGTGCAGCAGTTGCGCGGCGCGGTGGGCGATCAGCGGCGTCTGTTCGGCGGGTTTGGCGAGCACGCCATTGCCCGCCGCGAGCGCGCCTGCGATCTGGCCTGTTAAGATCGCCAGCGGAAAGTTCCACGGGCTGATGCAGGTGAAAATGCCGCGCGCCGGATGTTCGAGCGCCTCGGCTTGTGTCGCGTAGTAGCGCAGGAAATCCACTGCCTCGCGCAATTCGCCCACCGCATCGGCCTGGCTCTTGCCCGCCTCGCGCGCGACCAGCGCGAAGATTTCGCCGAAATGCGCTTCATAAAGGTCAGCCGCCTGGCGCAGGACCGCGGCGCGCTGGCTGGCCTCGACCTGCCAGGGCGTCGCGTGGTCAAGCGCGCGGTCCACATCCTCGGCCGTGGCCCAGCGCACCTGCCCCACGACATCATCCGGGTCAGCGGGGTTCACCACCTGGTGCGCCACGCTCGCCGATACCGCGCTGGCCAGCAACGGACCGGCGTCAAACTGTGTCTTGCGGAAGGGCGCACGGGCCTCACTGATCCCGTCCAGATCATCCGCTGCCGTCAGGTCCCACCCGCGCGCGTTGCGCCGTCCGGCCCCGAACAGCCCCGGCCCGGTCGCGATGCGCGGGTCCGGCCCTGTCGCCTGCGCCTCGAGCGCGGCAAAGGGGCAGGCCGCGACAGTCTCGGGCGGCACATCCTCATCGACGATCTGGTTGACGAAGGACGAATTCGCCCCGTTTTCCAGCAGCCGCCGCACCAGATAGGCCAGCAGGTCCTTGTGCGCCCCCACCGGCGCATAGATGCGGCAGCGCGTGCCCTCGCGTGTCAGCACCAGATCGTGCAACTGCTCGCCCATGCCATGCAGTCGCTGGAACTCGTAATCCAGCGCGCTGACGCCCATCTGCGTTGCCATCTCAAGCACCGCCGCGACCGTATGCGCGTTATGCGTGGCGAATTGCGGGTAGAGCCGCTGGCGCCAGCCCATCAGCTTGCGCGCGCAGGCGATGTAGTTCACATCGGTCGCCGACTTGCGCGTCAGCACCGGGAAGCCGTCCAGCCCCATCACCTGTGCGCGCTTGATCTCAGTGTCCCAATAGGCCCCCTTGACCAGCCGCACCATCAGCTTGCGGTCGAGCGCGTCGGCCTGTTCGCCCAGCCAGTCGATCACATCGCCCGCGCGCGGGCCATAAGCCTGCACCACGACGCCGAAGCCGTCCCAGCCTTCCAGCGCGGGGTCGCGCAGCACTTCGCCGATCACCTCGAGCGAGAGTGCCAGCCGGTCGGCCTCTTCCGCGTCGATGTTGAAACCCAGCCCCAGCGCCGCCGCCAGCCGAGCCAGTTCGCGCAGCCGGGGCACCAGCTCGGCCATCACCCGGTCGCGCTGCGCGACCTCATAGCGCGGGTGCAGCGCCGAGAGCTTGACCGAGATGCCGGGATTGGTGCGGATGTCATTGCCGCTGGCGCGCGCCCCGATCGACTTGATCGCCCGCGCATAGGCCGCGTGGTAGCGCTTGGCGTCGTCCATGGTGCGCGCAGCCTCGCCCAGCATGTCGTAGGAGTACGAGTAGCCGCGCGCCTCGAGCTTTGCGGCGCGGGTCATGGCGCCGTCGATGCTTTCGCCCAGCACGAATTGTTTGCCCATCTCGCGCATGGCGCGCCCGACAGCGGTGCGGATCACCGGCTCGCCCAGACGCTTGATCGCACCGCGCAGCACCTGCGCCGCGCTCACGCGCCGGTCGTCCAGCACGCGGCCCGTCAGCATCAGCGCCCAGGTCGAGGCGTTGACAAGGCTGGAGGAGGATTTGCCCATATGCCGCCCCCAGTCGGACGGCGCGATCTTGTCCTCGATCAGATCGTCCATCGTCTCGGCATCAGGCACGCGCAACAGCGCCTCGGCCAGACACATCAGCGCGATACCTTCATCCGTCGACAGGCCGTATTCGGCCAGGAACACCTCCATCAGCCCCGGCGTGTCGCTGTTGCGGATATCGCTGACCAGCGCCGCCGCCTGCGCGCTGATCCGCGCCCGCGCATCGGCGTCCAGCGCCGCAGTGGCGACGGCATCAGCCACCAGCTGCGCCTCGTCGCGCAGGATATCATGGCTGATCGAACGGGGCAGGGTCTGGGTCGGCATGGCGAACCTCCTTCGCAATCGCAAGACGGAAGATACCCTGAGTATGTCAGATTTGCTTGCTGATATTCGCCTGAAATGTCACAGAAGGCAGGAAATCGGACTTCAGTCAGCAAGGAACGCAAGCATATGACCCGCGTGAAACTGGACAGCTTCGACCATGCGATCCTGCGCCATCTGGCGGTCGAGGGGCGGATCAGCGTCACCGAACTGGCGACCCGAATCGGGCTGACCAAATCCCCCCCCCAGGCGCGGCTGCGCCGGCTGGAGGAACTTGGCGTGATCACAGGTTATCGCGCGCAGATCGACCCGCAAGCTATTGATGCCGCGCACATCGCCTTTGTCGAGATCAAGTTGTCCGACACCCGCGAAGCGGCGCTGCGGGC
This sequence comes from Paracoccaceae bacterium, assembly GCA_003564655.1. GTDB lineage: Bacteria > Pseudomonadota > Alphaproteobacteria > Rhodobacterales > Rhodobacteraceae > Roseinatronobacter. The sequence continues at coordinate 16,369 of PXES01000404.1, read as the reverse complement.
CTTCAACGACGCCGTGCGCGCAGTGCCGGAGATCGAGGAGTGCCACCTGATCGCCGGGGCTTTCGATTACCTGCTGAAGGTACGCAGCAGCGATATCGTCGCCTATCGCCGAGTGCTGGCCGAGCATATCTCGGGACTGCCGCATATCACCTCGACCTCGACCCATGTGGTGATGGAGGCGGTCAAGGAAGGCGGCGCGCAGCCCCGGGGCTAGGGCCGCTGCGCTGTCAGCAGCGGGATCGGTCCCGCGCGCAGGGTCAGCCCGGTGCCGTCGCGCCAGATGTCGAACCCGGTGGCCCCCTCCAGCACGTCGAGGAAGCGCAGTTCGAGATTCGACAGATCGGTCGGGCAGGCCAGCCGCGTGGTGCCGAGTTCGCGGAACGCGAGTTGCCCGTTGCCGGTCTCGGCACGCCCGAGATAGCGGTTGCACGAGGTGCGCCCCGAGATTTCCGCCCCGGCAATGCGCAGGGTCATGCGCGGTGTCGTCGTATTGAAGGGAATGCCGAAAAGGCTCGTGACCTCCCACGCCTCGCCCGCCAGCAGCGCGAGCGGGTCGCCCCCGCAGCCCTCGACCGTAACCCCCTCGGGCCCGTCGCGCAGGGATGCCGAGACAGGATAAGTCAGGTCGGTCACCTGTGTCCGGCAGGACATGTCACGCAGAAGCAGGTCGAGATTCGTCCCCGTGACGCGGACTGTCCCATCGCGCGGGGCCGCCAGGCGAATGCCGGTTTCGGCGACCTCTTCGGGTAGCCCCGGCAGGTCGAGTTCGGCGCGATCAACACCGAGATGAATGCGCCAGTCGTCGTCCAGAGCCCGCAGGTCCATCGGCAGCACCGGCGGGTAGAGTGTCGGGCGACAGGCACCCATTTCCCGCCCGTCGATGCTGATCTCGGCGATGTTCACACCAAACGCCGCGCGGCTGCCTTCGGTGTCGCGATAGACGTCCTCGACCGCGGTCGCGCGCATCTCGGCGCTGGCGTCACGGCTTTCGGCGCGCAAGCCGTCCTCGGTCCAGACAATGCGCACCGTGTCGTCCTCGGCGCAGGCCCAGACATCGGCGAACCCCACGGCCAACGCGCGCGAGAGGCGCAGATCCAGTTCGAAATCGCGCCCGGTGATCGGTCGCGTGGCGCTTTGCGCCACGACGCGCCCTTCGGTCACCAGCCCGGCCTGAACGCTTGCCGCAGTGCTGGTCAGCGCAGGCAACACGACCTGCGCCATCGTGCCCTCCTCAGTGACGCGCTCGCGCACCGACATCACAGGCACCCCCTCGGGCGAGCGGATCACGACCAGCGCCTCTGACCCCAGCCCCGCTCCCTCGGTCCAGTCCAGCCGTATCTGCACCCCGTCTGCCGCCAGATCGGTTGCAAACAGGCACAGGGCCGTCAGGGCGGCGGCAAGGCGCATATCGGAGGCTCCATCGCGGGTCTGGCTGCGGCATACGCCACCAGTGCCCGACGCGGCAAGCCGGTCAGACCGAAAAGTGATGCCGTTCAGGCGCGTTCGGCGTATTCGAACGTTTCAGTATTGATGACAATATCTTCATCCGGCCCGACAAAGGGCGGCACTTGCCCCCGCACGCCGTTGTCCAGAACGGCTGGCTTGAAGCTTTTGGCAGCGGTCTGGCCCTTTACCACGGGCTCGGTCTCGATCACCTTGCAGGTCACTTTTTGTGGCAGGGCGATGTTCAGCGCCTCGTCGCCGTAATATTCGACCGTCACGGTCATGCCGTCCTGCAGGAAGGGACGGCGCTCGCCGAGGATCTCGGCGTCAAGCTCGACCTGCTCGAAGCTCTCCATATCCATGACGACCAACCGCCCGTCGCTCTCATAAAGGAATTGCTGGTCCTTCTGTTCGAGCCGCACCCGCTCGACCTTGTCGTCCGAGCGAAAGCGTTCGTTCAGTTTGCGCCCGTCGCGGAGGTTCTTCAACTCGACCTGAGCAAACGCCCCGCCCTTGCCGGGCTTCACATGGCCGACCTTCACGGCGACCCACAGCCCGCCATCATGCTCGAGCACATTTCCCGGGCGAATTTCATTTCCGTTGATCTTGGGCATGAGCGGGCCTTGCACTGACCTTGAATGAGAGACTGCGGTGCCTATATCGCGCGGATGGGTCTGGCGCAAGAACAGGATATAGCTTCGCCACCTGCCCAGATATGCGCCTGACGCATGGCAGGCATGCGTTTTGGACGTAGCGAATCACGGGCGAAAGGTCGTATGCAGGCGTTCGCGGTGAATGCAAGAGCAAGAACAAGGACGGATTTATGTTTGATGCAGCAGATGGCACGGCCTTCACACATGAGCAAGGCGCACGCGCTCGCAAGCTGTTTGCGGCGGTGGTTCTTGCTGCGCTGGACGACGCCATCTCCGACGACAAGAAGTATGGCAATGGTCCTGAGCAGATTGCCCGCTGGGCGCGGTCGCGCGACGGGCGCGAAGTGCTGAGCTGTGCGGGCATCGACCCCAATGAGCGGGTCGTCAACGGGCTGATGGAATTCGTGGCACGCGGGGTGCGCACCTCGGTCGCGCTGTCGCGCGAAGAGAGTGAGCGCCGCAATGCCGCGGCAGCGGCGGCCGCCGAAGCCGCCTGACAGTTTGCAGATACTCCGGCAAGCCCCGCGCACTGACCTGCGCGGGGCTTCTGCTTGCGTGCGTGCCGTGAGCAGGCGCGACGCTAAGGGCTGACGCCCAGATGCTCGGCCAGAAACTCCAGCCGGTCCTGCCCCCAGAAGCGCTCGTCGCCGACGATGAAGAACGGTGCCCCGAACACGCCCGCCTGCACTGCCTCCTCAAGGTTGCGGGGGTAGATCTCGGCGCCGGTCAGCATCGCGCTGAAGGCGAGCCCGGTATCGAAGCCGGTGGCGCTGAGGCAGTCGCGGATCACGTCGTCCTGAGCGATGTCGCGTTCTTCTTCCCAGCAGGCGCGGGTCAGCGCGTGGACCAGCGCGCCCACATCGCCGCCCGCCTCTTGCGCGGCGATGATGGCGTAGGCGGCAGGCGCGGCGTTGGGGGGGAAATGCGCGGGCCGCAGCGTAAGCGGCACCTGCAGACGCGTCGACCAGCGCGCCAGTTCCTGCAGCCGGTAGGCCTGACGGCTTTCATGCCGATCATACGCCAGCTTGCCGTCCGTGCGCTGGAACAGCGCCGCCATGTCGACGGGCTTGTAGCGGATCGTCGCGCCCGCCGCCTTTGCGATCTGCGCCGGCCGCTGCCCGGCCAGATGCGTCCAGGGCGAGATCGGGCTGAGATAATAGTCGATATGCGCCATGCGTGCTACCCCCTGTTGGCCGAGATGGAGTTTGCAAGCTTGTGACGGGGTGATAAGCGGTGTCAACGCTATGCGGTAGCAAGGACCCATCATGATCGACCGACAGGAACCCAAACTGATAGCCGGGAACGCCAACCCCATGCTGGCGCGGGGAATCGCGCGCCGCATGAGCCTGCACCGCGGAATGTCGGTCGCGCTGGTCGACGCACGCGTCGAGCGGTTCAACGATGGCGAAGTGTTCGTCGAGGTGTTCGAGAATGTCCGCGGCGAGGACATGTTCATCATCCAGTCGACCTCGAAACCCGCCAATGACCATCTGATGGAGTTGCTGATCATCGCTGATGCGCTCAAGCGGTCCTCGGCGGCGCGGATCACAGCTGTCATCCCCTATTTCGGCTATGCGCGGCAGGACCGGCGGACCAAGGCACGCACGCCGATCTCGGCCAAGCTGGTGGCCAACATGATCACCCAGGCCGGGATTGAGCGGGTGCTGACGCTGGACCTTCATGCGGCGCAGATCCAGGGCTTCTTCGACATTCCGGTGGACAACCTCTATGCGGCGCCGGTCTTTGCGCTGGATGTCCAGCACCATTTCAAGGGGCGGCTGGCGGATGTGACGATCGTCTCGCCCGATGTGGGCGGCGTGGCGCGCGCGCGCGAGCTGGCCAAGCGGCTGGGCTGCGCGCTGGCCATCGTGGACAAGCGCCGCGAGAAGGTGGGCGAGGTGGCCGAGATGACGGTGATCGGTGATGTGGCGGGCAAGACCTGCATCATCGTCGATGATATCTGCGACACTGCCGGGACGCTGTGCAAGGCCGCCGAGGTGCTCGTCGAGGCCGGCGCCGTCGAGGTGCACAGCTATATCACCCATGGCGTGCTGTCCGGCCCGGCGGTCGAGCGGATCACCAATTCGGTGATGAAATCGCTGGTCATCACCGATTCGATCACGCCGACCGAAGCCGTGCTCGACGCACCCAATATCCGCATCGTGCCGACCGCGCCGATGTTCGCGCAGGGCATCCTGAATACCTGGAAGGGCACCTCGGTCTCGTCGCTCTTTGACACCGAGACTCTGTCACCGATCTATGAGGGGCTTTACTCGGCAACCGCCTGACCCCACTGGCGCATGCGCAAAGCGCCCTCGGGCCGAGCCCGCCCACCCCGCACGCCCCGAGGGCGCTTGCGCGGGGCAAGGGTCGCGGCTCTACTTCTCGTTGCCCTTGTCCCTGGACGGTGCGCGGCGACGGCGGTCGGATTCGGGCAGCGAGTCGAGCGGGTCGAAGTCGTTGATGTCGCGATGGGTCTTGCGGAACGCGGCATTCCAGCGCGCGATGCCCAGCCACACCGCCGCCCCGACCAGCGCCCAGATCAGCGCCTGCACGAAAACGTGCATTCCGGGAAACAGGAAGCTCAACAGCCCCGCCACCACCGCGCCCGCCGCAAAGCCCAGCGCGATATAGGTCACGGTCATCATCTCGACCGCGAGCAGCGCGACCGCGATCAGCCCCCATATCAGCCAGTCGGGCAGCCCGAGAGCCTCCATCGCGCTAGACCTCCTTCAGGATCGCCGCTGCCTCGCGGAAGGCGTTGGACGCCCCGCCCGGCAGCATGATGAGTTTCGCGTTGTCGGATTTCGACAGCCCTTCCAGCGCCTCGACCTGCATGCGCGCGGTCTGGAAGGTCAGCGCCTCGCGCGCATTCTCGCCCTCCAGCGAGGCGGCGATGGCGCGGTTGGCCTCGGCGTTGGCGTCCGCGATGGCGCGGATGGCATCGGCGCGGCGCTGGGCCTCATAGAGTTCGGCATCGGCGGCAAGCTCGGCGGCACGGCGCTGGCCCTCGGCGCGGGTGATGGCGGCGCGGCGCTCGCGCTCGGCGGCCAGCACCTCGGCCATGGCCTTCTGCGTGGTCTCGTTCAGCTTGACGTCGGTGATTTCCGACCGCGAAATGCGGATGCCATAGGTCTTGCCTGCATCCTCCAGCGCTTCAAGAAGCGCCACGTTCAGCGATCCACGATCCGATTGCACTGCGTCCAGTTCCACCTTGCCGAGTTCGGAACGCACCAGCGATTGTACCAGACCTATGACCAGATCATCTATCTTGTTGACCCGGAAAACGGCGGCTTCGGGATTCTCGATCCGGTAGACGACGAGAAGTTGGCAGCCGAAGACGACGTTGTCGGCGGAAACTACTTCGAGCGAGATGTCATTAAGCACCTGATCATTCACAGGCACCTTGGAGTGCACCCGGTCGAGGAACGGGACGATGACATTGACGCCCGCATCGAGGGTTCGCCGGTAGGCGCCCAGACGGGTGACGACAAAATTCTCGGATTGCGGCACGATCTTCAGCCCCAGCAGGACGATCAGAACCAGCAGCACCACCAGCGCGAGGACAAGTTCCATGACGGACCCTTTCACAAGTTCCGGCTGCACGATGTCAGACCGGCGTCGCGCCAAGCTTAATCACGCCGGCTCATCGCGCGCAACTCTGCGCGCAAGCAGCATGAGCGACAGCGCCATCGTGGCACAGAAGATCATGCCCGCGATCAGCGGCAGCGGCGTGCCGTCATAGGCCAGCGAGATCGGCAGCGCGACCAGCACCGAGCCCGTGGTCGAGAGCGACATGACCACCGAAGAGCCAAGCCCCGCCATATGCCCCAACGGTTGCAGCGCCAGCGCGTTGAGGTTGCCGAAGGTCATCCCGATCGAGAAGAACGCCGTGCACATGAAGGCGAAGAACAGCCCGAAATCCCACGGCGCGGGCGGGCCGAGTTGCAAGAGCCCCAGAAACAGCACCGACACGCCCCCCTGCCAGGCAAAGGCATAGGTGGCGATCTTCTTCATGCCGTGGCGCATGACGAGTTTCGCATTGGCGAAGCTGGCCGTGCCCGCGACCAGCGCCGTGGCGGCAAACCAGAAATGGAAGGTGCTGGCGCGATCATAGACGTCGTCGAAGATCATCGGCAGGTTGGACAGCCACGCGAACAGCGGCGCGAAGGCGAATATCAGCGCCACGACATAGACCATCACCGACGGGTTCGTCACGATCTCGACCAGCGCGGCACCGATGGCGCGCGGGCGCAGCGGGCGACGCCGCTCGGGCGGCAGCGATTCCGGCTGGCGCAGCATCAGCCACAGACCCGAGACGAGGCCGAACACGACGAAGGCGAAAAAGATCATCCGCCAGTCCGACAGCCAGATGATCCCCGCCCCGATCGACGGCGCAATCGCCGGGACCAGAACAAAGAGCGTCATGATGATCGAGGTGACACGCGCCATCGCCCGGCCCTCATAAAGGTCGCGCACCATTGCAGTGGCCACCACGCGCGGCGCCGCCGCCCCCAGCCCCTGCAGGAAGCGCGCCGCAAGCAGCGCCTCGATGCTGGCCGCCTGCACGGCCAGCAGCGCCCCCGCGAGGTAGAGCGCGAGCCCCGCCAGCAGCACCGACTTGCGCCCGAACGCGTCCGAGACCGGCCCGCAGATCAGCGTGCCCAGCCCCAGCCCGAAGACAAAGGCCGTGATGATGAGTTGCCCGCGCGCCGGCATGTCGGGTGAGAGTTCCCGCCCGATCGTGGGCAGCGCGGGCAGCATCGCGTCGAGGGAGAACGCCACGGTCGACATCATCAACGCCATCAGCGCCACGAACTCGCCGAAGCGCAACTGCCGCGTCGGGGTAAGGCGGTTCATGCGCGGCCCGCTTGGGCCAGGTCGTCGATAACCTCTTGCCACAGCGAAACCGGCTGTGCGCCCGCGATGGCGTATTCGCCGCCCAGGATGAAGCAGGGCACGCCGGTCATGCCCCGCGCCCGGGCGTCGCGATCGGCCTCGCGGATCGCCCCGGCATCGGCATCGCTTGCCAGCAGGCGCTCGACCATTGCGCGGTCCATCCCGCAACCCTCGGCCAGTTCGGCCAGGGTCGCATGCGCGCCGATATCGCGCCCTTCGCGAAAATAGGCCCGGAAAAGGGCTGCGACCATGGCCGCCTGCCGCCCCTCGAGCCCGGCCCAGTGGATCAGCCGGTGCGCACCCAGCGTGTTCGGCACCCGCGCGATGCCGGAGAGGTCCAGCGCGAGGCCCGTCTCTTCCGCGGCGGCGATCACGGGGCGGTAGGCGTCGAGCACCCCTTCGGTGCCGCCGAATTTCAGCGACAGATACTCTTCGCGGTCCATGCCGCCAGCAGGCATGTCGGGGTTCAGCTGGAATGGCCGCCAGCGAATGTCGAACGGGTGGTCGGGGCGCGATTCCAGCGCACGGTCCAGCCGCGCCTTGCCGATATAGCACCACGGGCAAATCGGGTCAGACCAGATCTCGAGCGGGATCATGCGGCCCCCTCGAAATCCGCGCGCAGGGCGCGGCGCGAGAGCTTGCCATTGGCGCTGCGCGGCAGGGCCTCGCAATGCCGATACAGGCGCGGCTGCTTGTAACGCGCGAGGCGTTCGGCGGCATGCGCCATCAGCCCCTCTTCCGCCAGCGGTGCCTCGGCGGTGTAGAAGGCCGCTATGACGCTGACCCCGGGGCGCAGGCTGACCTCGGTGCAGGCGATATCGCTCACGCCCGGAATATCGGCCAGCGCGCGCTCGACCTCGATGGGCGAGACGCGGAAGCCGCCCGCGTTCATCATGTCGTCGTCGCGGCCCAGATAGGTGATCGCGCCATCATCCTCCATCCGCACCCGGTCGCCGGTCGCGAACCACTCACCCGAAAGCGGCAGCTCCGCCCCGCCTGCGCCCAGATAGCCCAGCATCAGCCCCGGATCGCTGCGGTGGACGGCGAGCACCCCGTCCTGCCCGCGCACGACAGGGGTGCCGTCGCTGCCCAGCACCGCCACGCGGCGCCCGTCCTGCGGGTAGCCCGCACTGCCCGGGGGCGCAGGGCGGCCCGGCGCGCTGGAGATGAAGGTCGAGCATTCCGACATGCCCAGCGCCTCGTAAATCTCGCAGCCCGTGGCATTGCGCCAGGCGTCACGGGTTGCATCGGGCAGCTTCTCGCCCGCCGAGAGGCCGTGTCGCAGGCGCGGCAGGTCCAGCTTGGCCCCGGCTTTCAGCATCTGCCGATAGACACCCGGCACAGCGGCGAAGAGCGTCGCGTCGAACCGCTTGAGCAGCAGGGCCAGCGGTGCATCGGGCGCGGGGATCAGCGCGGTCGCGCCGATGGCCCAGGGGTCCATCAGCCCGGTGCCGAGCGTATAGCTCCAGTTGAAGGCGCCGGCATGCAGCATCCGGTCCTCGGGCGTCAGGCCATACCAGCCGCCCCACATCATCCGCCGCGCCCAGATGGCACGATGGGCGTGGACCACGGCGCGCGGACTTCCACCACTGCCCGAGGTGTAGATGATATAGGCGGGCCGGTCGGGATCGCCCATCTGCCAGTCGCAAGGCGGCAGGTCGTGCATGGCGCGCAAGGCGGCCACGTCCAGCACCGGGGCCGGATGGTCTGGCAGCGCCACCCCCTCGGCGGCCAGCACCAGCGCGGGCGTGACCTCTTGCGCGATGGCGGTGATCTCGCGCCCGGTCAACTGCGTCGAGCTTGGCACCGGTACCAGCCCGGCGGCAATCGCGCCAAGATAGGCCAGCGGGAAGTCCACCGTGTTGCCCAGCCGCATAAGCACACGGTCGCCCGGCTGAAGCCCTGCGCGCAACAGCCCCGTGCCCGTGCCGCGCACCGCCGCGATCAGCCGCGCATAGGACCACCGCTCGGCCCCGCTGGCGCGCAGGATCTGCAACGCGCTGCGGTCGGGCGCGGCACGGCCCGCAGCCAGCACATAGGCCGCCATGTTGAAGGGCGCCGGGCAGGCAGGAAGCGGGTCGGGATCGGTCAGCGCGCGCATGGGCCAAGGGCTACGCCTGCCGCGGCCGAAGTGCAAGCGCGCTCAGCCGCGAAAGGTCCGCGCGGCCAGCACCACCCGCGCGCCCGCGGTGAGCAGGCACAGCCCGCCGAAGAGATAGGCCAGCGGCACGAACCAACCCGGAAGCAGGCACAGGATCAGGAAGAACAGGATCGTCTCGGTGCCTTCCAGCAAGCCGGAGGTGAAGTAGAGCGATTTCGTCCCATGCGTGTTGCTTTGCATCCGCGCCTTCTCGGCCAGGATCGCGAAGCCCAGGAAGGACCCGCCATTGACGTAGAACGACAGCAGCAGAAACGCGCCCGCGACCCCGTGCGCGCCGGGATCGAGCATCACGAAGGCCAGCGGGATCGCGGCGTAGAAGACATAATCGCAGGTGATGTCGAGATAGCCGCCGAAATCCGTCACCCCCTGCGCCCGCGCCACCGCCCCGTCAAGCCCGTCCGCCAGACGCGAGGCGAGGATCAGCAGGATCGCCAGCGCGAAATACTGCGCGACAATGGCCCCGGCCGCCGCCAGCCCGAAACCCAGCCCGGCCAGCGTGACGCCGTTCGCGCTAAGCCCCAACCGCGCAACCTGCCCGCCCAGCCGGTCGAGCGGCGGGTCGATATAGGGGCGCAGATGTCGGTCCAGCATGATCTCGCCTCGGTCGCGGTCCAGTGCATCCAATACGCACACGGCAGCGCAATGTTTCAATCTAGGCTGCAATACCGCCGCTGCAAAGCGTCGAGACACGCACCGACGACGCAGCGCGGCTCAGTTCACCTTGGCCTTGGGCGTGAACGGCAGAGGCAGCACCGGCACGCCGTCCTCGATCAGCGCCTTCGCCTCATCCGGGCGGGCCTCGCCATAGATGGCGCGGTCGGGGATCTCGCCCAGATACATCGCGCGGGCCTCTTGCGCGAAGCGCGGACCGACATAGTCGGAATTGGCCTCGACCTCTTCACGCAGGCGGCGCAACCTGGCGGCGATTTCCGCGCGCGGCGCGGGAGCCGCAGTCTCGGGGGCGCTGGCGACCGCCGGGGCCATCAATGCCTTCTCGACCTCGGTGCTGCCGCACTCCGGGCAGACGACAAGCCCTCGGGCGCGCAGCCCATCATAGGCTGCGCCCGACTGGAACCAGCTTTCGAACGCATGGCCATGCGTGCAGCGCAGCGCGAAACGGATCATGTCACTATTGTCACAAGGGCTGAGGCAGATGTAACGGCTGCCCCCGCCAAATCAAGCGCGGCGTTTCGGATCAATCCGCGGTCTGATCCGCGCGCAGCCTTGCATCCGCCGCGATCACCAGCGGGTCCAGCCCCTCGCCCCCGGCATCGACATGCGCGTGAAGTTGCGCGCGCATCCGGGGGTCCCAGTAATCGGCCAGATGTGCGGCCACGCGGTCCGCCGCATCGACGTCCGGCTGGGTGCTGAAGAACACGGCGATCTGGTTGGCCATGCGGACCATCTTATCAGGCGACATCGGGGACTCCGGCGTTGATGCGATGCGGGTGGCTGAACAGGTCGAACCCGCCGCCACGGGCAAAGGCGGCCAAGGTGATCCCGGCCCCTTCTGCCAGCCGCAGTGCCGACACAGTGGGGGCCGAAACCGCCACCAGCACCGCGCAGCCCGCGACGGCGGATTTCTGCACCAGTTCGACCGACAGGCGACTGGTCAAGACGATCGCGCCCGCGCCCGGGTCCTGCCCTGCCCGCCAGAGCGCGCCCAGCAGCTTGTCGAGCGCGTTGTGCCGGCCCACATCCTCGCGCGCGGCGACAAGCCCCTGCCCCGGCAGCAGGAACCCTGCCGCATGCGCCGCGCGGGTGCGGTCATGCAGCGGCTGATGCGTGGCCAGCGCATCCGCCGCGCCCGCAATCTCGGCACGGGTAAAGTGCGGCCCGCCGGGCGCGACCGGGGGCACCTCGCGCAAGGCCTGTTCCAGCGAGTCGATCCCACACAGCCCGCACCCCACCGGGCCGGCTAGAAAGCGGCGCCGCGCGGCAAGCGCCTCGGCCCGGTCGGCGCGCAGCCAGAACCGCGCCTCGATGCCCGCCGCGTGCTCGGCCACCTCGAAGCGCTCGATCTGGTCGGGCGCGGTCACGATGCCTTCGGTCAGCGCGAAGCCATGCGCGAAATCGGCGATGTCAGCGGGGCTCGCCATCATCACCGCCAGCGTCGTGCCGTCGAAGACCAGCGCCACCGGCACCTCCTCGGGCAGGGCGCGGGTGATCGCCCGCACCCCGTCGGGCTGCACCGAATGGCCTGCCATGCTGCGCGCCATGCCCGTCATTCGGCCGCCGGCAGGATGCGCCGCGCGCGCGCGGCCTGTGCGGCGTAGTCCTCCTGCCACTCGGTCGGCCCGTTCGAGAGGCTCACCTGCACTGCCGTCACCTTGTATTCGGGGCAGTTCGTGGCCCAGTCCGAATGATCGGTGGTGATCACATTGGCCTGGGTGTCGGGGTGGTGGAAAGTCGTGTAGACCACGCCGGGGCTGACCCGGTCTGTGAGCTTCGCGCGCAGCGCCGTCTCTCCCGACCGGCTGGCGAGCTTCACCCAATCCCCCTCGGACACGCCGCGCACTTCAGCGTCATGGGGGTGGATCTCCAGCACATCCTCGGCGTGCCAGACCACATTGTCGGTCCGCCGGGTCTGCGCGCCGACATTGTACTGGCTGAGGATGCGCCCGGTCGTCAGCAGCAGCGGATAGCGCGGCCCGGTGCGCTCGTCAGTCGCGACATACTCGGTGACCATGAACCGCCCCCGCCCGCGCACGAAGCCATCGACATGCATCAGCGGCGTGCCCTCGGGGGCGGCCGCGTTCACCGGCCACTGGACCGAGCCCTTCTCCTCCAGCAGCGCGTAGTCCACGCCCGCAAAGGACGGGGTGGTCAGCGCGATTTCCTCCATGATCTGGGCCGGGTGGGTGTAGCCCCAATCCGCCCCCATGGCGCCGGCAAGAAGCTGCGTGACCTCCCAGTCGGCATAGCCGGTGCGCGGTGGGATCCCCTGCCGCACGCGGTTGATGCGCCGCTCGGCATTGGTGAAGGTGCCGTCCTTCTCCAGAAAGGTCGAGCCCGGCAGGAAGACATGCGCGTAATTCGCGGTCTCGTTCAGGAACAGGTCATGGACGATCACGCATTCCATCGCAGCGAGGCCCGCGGCCACATGTTTGGTGTCGGGGTCCGACTGCAGGATATCCTCGCCCTGGCAGTAAAGGCCCTTGAACGTGCCATCGACCGCGGCATCCAGCATGTTGGGAATGCGCAACCCCGGCTCAGGGTCGATCTCGACCCCCCAGATGCGCTCATAGATGGCGCGGACTTCGGCGCCCTTCACATGGCGGTAGCCCGGCAACTCATGCGGGAACGACCCCATGTCACAGGCGCCCTGCACGTTGTTCTGCCCGCGCAGCGGGTTCACGCCCACGCCGGGGCGCCCGATATTGCCGGTCAGCATGGCCAGATTGGCAATCGCCATCACCGTGGTCGAACCCTGGGAGTGCTCGGTCACGCCCAGCCCGTAATAGATCGCGCCATTGCCGCCCGTCGCATAAAGCCGCGCCGCGTCGCGCAGGCTTGCTGCCGGAACCCCGGTCAGCATCTCGACCGCCTCGGGGCTGTGGCGCGCATCGCTGATGAACTCGGCGTAATGCGCATAGGCTTCGGCGTCGCAGCGGTCGCGGATGAAGGCGTCATCGACCAGCCCCTCGGTCACGATGACATGCGCCATGGCGCTGAGCACCGCGACATTGGTGCCGGGGCGCAGCGGCAGGTGATGCGCGGCGGCGACATGCGGGGATTTCACCAGGTCGATCCGGCGCGGGTCGATCACGATCAGCTTCGCGCCCGCGCGCAGCCGCTTCTTGAGGCGGCTGGCAAAGACCGGGTGCCCGTCGGTCGGATTGGCGCCGATGACGATGGCCACATCCGTTTCCTCGACCGAGTCGAAATCCTGCGTGCCCGCACTGGTGCCATAGGTCTGCCCCAGCCCGTAGCCCGTGGGCGAGTGGCATACCCGCGCGCAGGTGTCGGTGTTGTTGTTGCCGAAGACCGCGCGGGCGAGCTTTTGCACCAGATAGGTTTCCTCATTTGTGCAGCGGCTCGAGGTGATCACGCCCACGGATTTGCGCCCGTGCCGCGCCTGGATGTCGCGCAGGCGGCGGGCGGCGAAAGACAGGGCCGTGTCCCAGTCAACCTCGCGCCAGGGCTCGTCGATGCGCTCGCGGATCATGGGCGACAGCACCCGGTCGGGGTGCTGGGCATAGCCATAGGCGAAGCGGCCCTTGACGCAGCTATGGCCGCGATTGGCCTTGCCATGCTTGTAAGGGACCATCCGCACAAGCTGGTCGCCATTCATCTCGGCCTTGAAGGAACAGCCCACCCCGCAATAGGCGCAGGTCGTCACCACCGCGCGGTCCGGCGTGCCCATCTCGATGACCGATTTCTCCTGCAACGTGGCGGTCGGGCAGGCCTGCACGCAGGCCCCGCAGGACACGCAGTCGGAGGTCAGGAAGTCGTCCCCCGCCGCGCCCGCCGACACGCGGCTGTCAAAGCCGCGCCCCTCAATCGTCAGTGCGAAGGTGCCCTGCACCTCCTCGCAGGCACGCACGCAGCGCGAGCAGACGATGCACTTGCTGGGGTCATAGGTAAAATAGGGGTTGCTGTCATCCTTGGGCAGCCACTGCAGATTGGCCGCACCACTCGTGTCACGCGCAGTGAAATGATTGGCGAGCCCCGCCCCCTCGGGCGCCGTGTAGCGCACATCGCGCAGCCCCACCATGCCGGCCATATCCTGCAACTCGCAATCGCCATTGGCCGCGCAGGTCAGGCAATCCAGCGGATGATCGGAAATATACAGCTCCATCACCCCGCGCCGGACCCTGCGTACCCGGTCCGAGCCGGTGCGCACCTCCATCCCCTCGGCCACTGGCGTCGTGCAGGAGGCGGGGGTGCCGCGCCGCCCGGCGATCTCGACCACGCACAGACGGCAGGACCCGAACGCCTCGACACTGTCGGTCGCGCACAGCTTGGGCACCGCGATCCCCGCTTCGGCGGCGGCGCGCATCACGCTGGTGCCTTCGGGCACTGTCACCTGCACGCCGTCGATCTTCAGCGTCACGGGTGCGCCGGTCCGCGCCGGTGTGCCCATGTCGCGCTCGCGCACTGGAATGATGAAATCCTTCATGCGAGCCTCACTTTCCATTTTCTTGCCGAAAATACTCTGGGGGGGTGGGGGCAACGCCCCCACGCAGCTTGCGATCGTGCACACCGCCCGCTCATTCCGCCGCCTCGCGGCGCGGCAGCGCCTCATCCGCGAAGTGATCCAGCACCGATTCCACCGGCAGCGGCGTCAGCCCACCCAGCGCACAAAGCGAGCCGTCCGTCATCGTCGCGCACAGATCGCGCAGCAGGTCCACCGCCGCGCCATCGCCCTGCCGGATGCGGTCGATCGTCTCGACCCCGCGCACGGCACCGATCCGGCAGGGGGTGCATTTGCCGCAGGACTCGATAGCGCAGAACTCCATCGCGAAGCGCGCGAGGCCCAGCATGTCGGCATGATCGTCGAACACGACGAGGCCCGCGTGACCAAGCAATCCCCCCTCGGCATCCAGCTCCTCATAGCCGAGCGGCGCCTCGAACTTCGACACGGGCAGATACGCGCCGAGAGGCCCCCCCACCTGCACCGCCTTGACCGGCCGACCACTCGCCGTACCGCCCGCCAGCCCCTCGACGACCTCGCCCAGCGTGATGCCGAAGGCGGTCTCGAACAGCCCGCCGCGCGCGACATTGCCGGCAATCTGCAGCGTCACGGTCCCGCGCGAGCGCCCGAGCCCGAAATCGGCGTAATGCTGCGCGCCCTTCTCGAAGATCACCGGCACGGTCGCCAGGCTGATGACGTTGTTGACCACTGTGGGGCGGCCCAGAAACCCCTGCAACGCGGGCAGCGGCGGCTTGGCGCGCACCACGCCGCGCTTGCCCTCGAGCGAATTCAGCAGCGACGTCTCTTCGCCACAGACATAGGCCCCCGCGCCAATGCGGATTTCCATGTCGAAGGCCCGGCCCGAGCCCAGCACATCGCGGCCCAGCATCCCCTCGGCGCGGGCAATCTCGACCGCGCGGCGCATCACCCGGATTGCATCGGGGTATTCCGAGCGCAGATAGACATAGCCGCGCGTCGCCCCCACGCCGAGGCCAGCAATAGCCATCCCCTCGATCAGCGTGAAGGGGTCGCCCTCCATCAGCATCCGGTCGGCGAAAGTGCCGCTGTCGCCCTCATCGGCGTTGCAGACGATATATTTCTGCGGCGCTTGCGCGTCATGCACGGTCTGCCACTTGATGCCGGTCGGAAACCCGGCCCCGCCGCGCCCGCGCAGCCCCGATTGCGTGACCTCCGCGACAATCTCGGCCCCGGACATGCCCAGCGCGCGGCGCAGCCCCGCCAGCCCACCATGCGCAGCATAGTCGCTCAGACTCAGCGGGTCGATCACGCCCACGCGCGCGAATGTCAGCCGCGTCTGGCGCGCCATCCAGTCGAGGTCCGCGACCGGCCCCAGCGCCTTGTCGCTCGTGCCCTCCAGGATCGCGCCCGCATCCTCGGGCGCGGCGGGGCCAAAGCCGTGGCGCATACCGTCGATCTCGACCTCGACCAGCGGTTCGAGCCAGATCATGCCGCGCGTGCCGGTGCGTACAAGATCGAGCGTGATGCCCCGCGCGCGCGCCGCATCCTGCAGCGCGGCCACGACATCTTCCGCACCCAGCGCCTTGGCGGCGCTGTCCATGGGGACGAAGACCTTCATGCGCCCCCCTCCGCCAGAACGGCATCCATGCGGGCGGTATCGACCCGGGCCACGACCCTGTCGCCCAGCATGACAGCGGGCGCGCAGGCGCACAGGCCCAAGCAATAGACCGGTTCGACCGTCAGCGCGCCATTGCGCGTCGTGCCATGCCAGTCGAGGCCCAGCCGCGTCAGCGTCGCCTCGGCCAGCGCAGCGCCGCCCATCGCCTGACAGGCCTCGGACCGGCAGATCTTCAGCCCCTGCCGCCCGGCCGGTTGGTCGCGGAAGTCATGATAGAAGCTGATCACCCCGTGCAATTCGGCGCGCGAGTTGTTCAGCGCCTCGGCGATCGGGGCCAGCGCCGCTGCGGGGATATGCCCATACGCGTCTTGCACGGCATGCAGGATCGGCAAGAGCGGCCCCTCGAGCGGCAGCAGTGGCGCGATGAGCGCGCGGATTTCGTCGGGGCTGGGATCGGATGACGACATCGCGGGGCTCCT
>PXES01000173.1 GCA_003564655.1 Paracoccaceae bacterium | reverse complement strand
CGGCTTGCCCGGCCCGTCCCGCGGGCGATCCACCTCGTCTGTCACAGCATCGTCTGGCAATACCTGCCCATTGAGAAGCAGGCGCGCGGCGCGGCGCTTCTGGCGCAGGCGGGGGCGCGGGTGCGGGCCGATGAGCCGCTCGCGCATCTGGCGATGGAGGATGACGGCACGCGCCCCGGAGCGGCGCTGCGGCTGCATCTGTGGCCGGCCGACGAGGTCGTCGATCTGGGGCGTGCCGATTTTCACGGCCGCTGGATCGACTGGCTGGCGCCGCCGCCCTGACGCGGCCGCGAATTTTTCTTCGGAAAATTGCAAACCGGAACGGGTCCTCGCTGCGTATACGTTGGTAGACAATTCGCAAACGCTGATCGAGAGGACCGCCATGACCGTTCGCATCGTCCCGTCCGTCAATGTGCTGGGGGGGTCGTTGCAGCCCTGCTCGCGCGATCCCATGACCGGGTTTTTCCGCAATGGCGCTTGCGATACCTGCGCCGAGGATCATGGCAGCCACACGGTCTGCGCGGAGATGACCGCGGAATTCCTCGCGCATTCCAAGTATCTGGGCAATGACCTGTCCACCCCGCGCCCGCAATATGCATTTCCGGGGCTGAAGCCGGGGGACCGCTGGTGCCTGTGTGCCAGCCGCTTTCTGCAGGCCCATGCCGAGGATGTCGCGCCCCGGGTCCGGCTGCGCAGCACGCATCAGCGCGCGCTCGACATCGTGCCGCTCGAAGTGCTGCGGCTTTATGCGCTCGACCTCGATTGACGCGCGGGGTGAGTGATCGGCGCGAAAGTGCCCTCGGGCCGTGCCCACCCACCCACCCCGCACGCACCGAGGGCGCTTTCGCGCCAATCGGCAGGCCGGGCAAACCCCGCACCGATGCGCGGTGATCGCCCGCAAGTCGGGTGACAGTTTTTCCCCGGCGGGGTGGTGAGAGGTGCCCGTCCGCCGCCTTGGACGTGCGGAGGTGCTTTGCAGATGTTGGGGCAGGGCAGGGCGCGGGTCTTGCGGCTCTGCCTTCGTGTTGGCTCGGTGTGTCGTGGCCCTGCGCCTGCGCCGACAGCGGCACGCGCGGCGCCGCCATTGGCGTTCATGGCCGTTTCGCAGGGTGCAAAGGCGCTGCGCGCGGCCCTGCATCCCTGTGCTGGTAAAGGTCTAGTTGCCAGCGTCAGGGTCCGCTGCGCCCTGCGCTGCCGTGGTGTCGGGTGCGTCCGGGGCGCTGCCGGGTGCCGCCTTGGTGTCCGCTTCCGCGCCCGGAACGAATGTGGCCTGTGGCGGGCGGAAGGGCAGGATCGCCGTGGGCAGGGGATGCGCGGCGACCGAGGCGCCCACCGCGTCGCTCAGCACGCCGGGATCGGCGGTCAGCCGCACGGCGCGCTGGCCGCGCGCCTGGCCGAGCCGGGCGATGCCCACGGGCTCATGCGCGATGCTCTCCAGCGCCAGCGCCTCGATCGCCTCGACCGGCAGGCGCAGCACGTCGCCGGGGCGCAGGCGCAGCGCCTCGGTCAACGACAGCGCCACCCGCCCCAGCACGGCGCGCAGCGCGACCGGGCTGGTGCTGACCGTGGCGGCGAGGCAGGCCGTCCAGTCCTGCGCGGCGTTGGCGCTTTCTGCGGTCGCGGTTGCGGGCAATGTGGTCTGCGGCAGGGCGATCCCCCAACTGCCCTGCCGCCCCCCGTCGCCGAAGCTGACGCTGAGTTCCATCAGCAGATAGCGCCGATCCTCGAGCATCAGGCCCAGGGGGCGCGGATCATCGAGATAGGAGCCATAGGCGTAGCCGCCCAGCGCGACCCCCTGGGGGGTCGGTGCGGCGCGCGCGACCATCTGTTGCAGAAACGCGTCGATCAGCGGTGCGATCAGCGCGGCATCGGTGCGGGTGGGCTTGCGCAGCACTGGCTCGGACATGCCCACTGCGCCGGTGGTCTGCGCCTCGATCACGCTGGTCAGGACAGCGGGGCAGGCCATGGCGAGGCCCATCGCCTCATCCGCGCCTTCGAGCAGGGCGAGGAAGCAACCGGGCGTCGCCATGTCGATGATCTCGGCCAGCCCGGCCTGCCGCGTCTCGACCCCGGCGACTGTGGTGTCGAGCCCCGGGCATTCCGCCGCCATGCGCCCGAAGGCCACGCGCAACCCGGCGGCGAAGGCCGCGCGATCGGCCTCGATTGCCAAGCGGTGGCGAGAGGCCATCCGCGCCAGCGCGCCGTCATCCTGTGTGCGGGCGGCGTCCGCGCCTGCGCTGTCGTCCTGATCCATCATCGCCCGATCACCCGTCCTGCCCGCTGATCCTCGCGCAAAAGGGTTAGCAAAGGCTGAAGGATCGGGTGGTGATCAGTCCTGACAGACCGGCAACTCGCGGGTGAATTCGGCGATGTCGCCCCGCTTGCGCGCATTGCGCAAGGGCGGCCAGTCGCGCGCCACCCCGCCCCAGGCGCCGGGCGCCCCCGCCACGACACGGTCGCGCGCCACGGCCTGCGCGGCGATGCGCGTGGCGCAGCGCAGATTGGTCGCGCCGTCGAACAGCCCCGAGGGGTGCGACAGGTCGCAGCCATAATACCGCGCCGAGGTCGGCCAGATCTGCAACAGCCCCCGGTAGCGCCCGCCCGCGCCCGCCGCATCGGGCCGCCAGGGGCTTTCATACCCGGCCAGCCCCGAGAACAGCGCCGTCCAGAAGGCCTTGCGCGCTTCGGGGTCAGCGCTGCGATAGGCGGGGCAGAAGCTGTCGATATCCTCGGGGACCGTGGTGATCAGCGCGCGCCCTTCCGCCCCCATGGCGTTGAAGGCGGCGCGGTTCCATTGCGGGGCTTCGGGGCGGTGGTCCCAGCGGGTGGTGACCTCGAACGTGTCCTGGCGCGAGGCGGGCTCGGCGGTTGAAAGCGTGCAACCGGCCAGCAAGAGCAGCGTTGCAGACGCGACCAGCGCGCGCAGAGGCTTGAGAGCAGTCATCGTTTGTCCAAGGGGTGGCACAGCCCGAAAGGCAGGCTGCGCCGCGCGGGTGCCCGGTTTCGCGCGCGCGCGCAACACCACCGCCCCGCAGGCGCCCGGTTTCGGCGGGGAATCGCCCATGGGCCCTTGTTGCGGGCGATCTGCGGGGCTAGAACCCCGCAGAATTCCCCCCGATGGAGGCCGGAGATGCTTGATCTGACCTATGACCCGCCCGCGCCCAAGGTGATCGCCGGGGCGACCGGCGACTGGGAGTTGGTCATCGGCATGGAGATCCACGCCCAGGTCGCCAGCCGCGCCAAGCTGTTCTCCGGCGCCTCGACCCGCTTCGGCGCCGAGCCGAATGCCAATGTCAGCCTGATCGATGCCGCGATGCCGGGGATGCTACCGGTGGTCAACGAATTCTGTATCGAGCAGGCCGTGCGCACCGGCCTGGGGCTGAAGGCGCGGATCAACCTAGTCAGCGCCTTTGACCGCAAGAACTACTTCTACCCCGATCTGCCGCAGGGCTACCAGATCAGCCAACTCTACCACCCGCTGGTGGGCGAGGGCGAGGTTCTGGTGGATATGGGGCCGGGGGTCGCCCGCAAGGTGCGGATCGAGCGCATTCATGTCGAACAGGACGCGGGCAAATCCATCCACGACATGGACCCGAACATGTCCTTCGTGGACCTCAACCGCACCGGTGTGGCACTGATGGAGATCGTCAGCCGCCCCGACATCCGCGGGCCCGAGGAAGCGGCGGCCTATGTCACCAAGCTGCGCCAGATCCTGCGTTACCTAGGCACCTGCGATGGCAACATGCAGAACGGCAATCTGCGGGCGGATGTGAATGTCAGCGTCTGCCGCCCCGGCGATTATGAGCGCTATCAGGAGAGCCAGGATTTCAGCCATCTGGGAACGCGCTGCGAGATCAAGAACATGAACTCCATGCGGTTCATTCAGGCCGCGATCGAATACGAGGCGCGGCGCCAGATCGCCATTCTGGAAGACGGCGGCGCGGTGCTGCAGGAGACGCGCCTCTTTGACCCGGACCGCGGCGAGACGCGGTCCATGCGCTCCAAGGAAGAGGCGCATGACTACCGTTATTTCCCCTGCCCGGACCTCTTGCCGCTGGAGATCGAACAGGGCTGGGTGGATGATATCGCCGCGTCCCTGCCCGAGTTGCCCGACGCGAAGAAGGCCCGCTTCATGGGTGATTTCGGGTTGACCGATTACGACGCCAGCGTGCTGACGGCCGATGTCGCCAACGCCGCCTATTTCGAGGCCGTGGCCGCCGAGGCCGGAGACGGCAAGATGGCCGCGAACTGGGTCATCAACGAGTTGTTCGGGCGGCTGAAGAAGGAAGGCCATGACATCACCGACAGCCCCGTCTCGGCAGGACAGTTGGCGGGCATCATCAAGCTGATCCGCGCGGGCGACATTTCCGGCAAGATCGCCAAGGACCTGTTCGAGATCATCTATACCGAAGGCGGCGACCCGGCCGAGATCGTCGAGGCGCGCGGCATGAAGCAGGTCACAGACACCGGCGCCATCGAGAAGGCGGTGGACGAGATCATCGCCGCCAACCCCGCACAGGTGGAAAAGGCCAAGGCCAACCCCAAGCTCGCGGGCTGGTTTGTGGGGCAGGTGATGAAGGCCACCGGCGGCAAGGCCAACCCCAAGGCGGTGAACGAGATCGTCACGGCCCGGCTGGGGCTGTAGCGCCGCGGACCCTGACGCGCGGCCCGCATATCACCCGGTTTACGGGCGATTGCCGCGCATCCGGGCGTTTGTTCTGAT
The DNA here is from genome assembly GCA_003564655.1 of Paracoccaceae bacterium. Taxonomy (GTDB): domain Bacteria; phylum Pseudomonadota; class Alphaproteobacteria; order Rhodobacterales; family Rhodobacteraceae; genus Roseinatronobacter. The sequence goes on along the minus strand of PXES01000173.1, from coordinate 1,353 downwards.
CTTCCCAAAGCACCCTCGGGCCGTGCCCACCCACCCACCCCGCACGCCCCGAGGGCGCTTTGGGCATCTCCGCGCCGTCTGGCGAGGTCGATTCCGGAACAGGATGTTCCGGAAGACGCCGGATCACCGGACTTGCGGGCAGTCGCGATGCGTCGCGGCCTGGCGCGCGACCCATCGTCCTGTCCGCCATCCCGCAGGAATGGCAGCGCCCGCGAGCGGGGCATGGGCGGGTGGGTGGGCTCCGCTCGCGGGCGCTTTTCTTTCTGGAAGGCGCGCAACCGACAGACAAAACCGACAGGAAATATCGACGGCCGCAGGGCAACAAAAAGCCGCGTCCCCGAAAGAGCGCGGCGTTTCAGTCCAAAGAGATCGGGCAGGATTACTTGATCTTGCCTTCCTTGTATTCGACATGCTTGCGCGCGACCGGGTCGAATTTGCGGATGCTCATCTTCTCGGTCATCGTGCGGGCGTTCTTCTTGGTGACGTAGAAATGCCCGGTGCCTGCGGTCGAGTTCAGGCGGATCTTGATGGTGGTCGGCTTGGCCATGGGTCCTGTCTCCTGCGGCGGGCGCGGCGCGGGTCGCGCGCGCATCCGTGAAAGCTGAGCCCGCCTTCTACCCCGATGCCGACATATGTCAACGCCAAAGCCCTGTCCGGGCGGGGTGCGGGCGGGATGCGGGCGCCCGGGGCACGGGCACCCGCGCGGGTGTCATGCCTCGGTCTCGGCCTCGGCTGCGTCTTCGGTCTCGGTCTCATCATCGGCCGCGGCAAGGGCGCGCGGTGCCGAGATGTTGGCGATGACGAAGTTGCGGTCGATGGTGGGTTTGGTCCCTTCGGGCAGGGTGATGTCCGAGATGTTGATCGTGTCGCCGATCACGCGGCCTTCGAGATCCGCGACCAGCTTTTCGGGAATATCGCCCGCGATCACGCTCAGTTCGACCTCGGCCCGAACCACGGTCAGCGTGCCGCCGCGCTTGAGGCCCACGCATTTGTCGTGATTGATGAACTCCACCGGGATGAACAGCTTGATCCGGCTGGTGCGGCGCAGGCGCATCAGGTCGATATGGGTCGGCAGGCCGGTGACCACATCGCGCTGCACGGCGCGACAGATCACGCGCACATCCTCCTGCCCCTCGACCTTGAGGTTGAAGAGCGTCGAGAGGAACCGCCCGGCTTTCAGCTTGGCGATCAGGTAGTTGTATTTGAAGTTCACGGGCAGCGGGTCGACGCCGCCGCCATAGACGATACCGGGTACGCGAAACTCGCGACGAGCCTGACGGGCGGCCCCCTTGCCTGTCCCCGTCCGTACCTCGGCCTGAAGATCCGGGATCTCACCAGCCATGGAATGTTCCT
>PXES01000388.1 GCA_003564655.1 Paracoccaceae bacterium | reverse complement strand
TGGCGGAGACGATGGGATTCGAACCCACGAGACCCTTCCGGGCCTACTCCCTTAGCAGGGGAGCGCCTTCGACCACTCGGCCACGTCTCCGCCGACCCGTGTAAAGCGCTGCCCCCTACCCCGCAAGGGGAAAATCCCCGACGCCCGATCCGAGCGGACGCGCCCTCATCCCGCCAGAAAGCTGCGGAAATGCGCCCGCAGGCGTTGTGTGCAGGCCTGCACTTTCGGGCTGCGGTGCAGGTCGACATGGGTGACGAGCCACAATTCGGAATGCCATTCGGATCGGGCGGGCATGACCTCGACCAGATCATCGCGCCCCACGACTGCGAAGCCCAGACCCAGCCCGGCACGGATCGCCGCCAGCCGGGTCGCATGGTCATTGCTGCGAAACGCGATGCGGTGGCCGCTCTGCTGCAGCCAGCGTTCGACCGGCGCGCGCGCCCCCGGGCCTTCGGCGGCGACGAAGGCATGATCGCGCAGGTCGTCATCCGACGCAGGGCCAGGATGCTGTGCAAGGTAGGCCTTGCTGCCATGCAGCGCGACCGGCAGACGACCCAGCGGCTGCACGACGTTGTCGGGCTCTTGCGGCTGCGCCCCGGCGCGGATGGCGACATGCGCCTCGGCATATTCGAGGCGCAGCACCCGCTCCTCGGTGCGCAGGCAGGGCTCCAGCGCCGGGTGCTCGTTCTGCAGCGCCACAAGTGCCGGCAGCACGGCCTCGGCGAGTTCGGGGATGGTGGTGATCACCACCGGGCCGGAAATCCCCTCCTGCAGCGCCTGAAGCTGCGCGGCTAGCTGCTCGAAGCGCTGCTCGGTCTCGCGCGCGGCATCGAACAGGGCGCGGCCCGCCTCGGTCGGGGTATAGCCGCGCGCGTGGCGCTGGAAGAGCTTGACGGCCAGGCGATCCTCGAGCGCGTCGACATGGCGGATGACGGTCGCATGATGCACGCCCAGCGCGGCTGCGGCGGCGCTGACGGTGCCCGCGCGCGCGACATGAAGCGCGGTGCGCACCTCGTCCCAGGGTTCAAGGCTCATCGTCAGGGTCCAGACCGGCGTTCAGGGTAAGATACTCCACCTCGATCTCGTGCAGGTCGAGCGGGTCGGGGGCGGGGTGGCGCTCGGCGAGCGCAGCCTCGGCGCGGGTGCGGGAGGGGCCATCAAGAAGCGGGCAGGCCCCGGCCAGCGCGCGCATCTCGGCCAGATCGCCATTGCAGTGCAACACCAGATCGCACCCCGCCCGAAGCGCCGCCGCGGCGCGCGCGCTCACGGGTCCCTGCAGCGCCTGCATGGAGATGTCGTCGGTCATCAGCAGGCCGTTGAACTTGATCTCCTCGCGGATCAGCCGGATCATAACGGGCGAGGTGGTTGCGGGGGCGTCGGGATCGAAGGCGGTGTAGACCACATGCGCGGTCATGCCAAGCGGCAGATGCGCCAGCCAGCGAAAGGGCATGAAGTCCTTTGCGCGCAGGGCTTCGGCACTGGCCGCGACCACCGGCAGCGCGTGGTGGCTGTCGGCGCGGGCCCGTCCATGGCCAGGCATGTGCTTGAGCACAGGCAGCACGCCCCCCTGGCGCAGCCCTGCGGCAGTGGCCATCGCGTGGTTGCCGACGCTCTCGACCGTGGTGCCGTAACAGCGGCTGCGCAGGAAAGGATGCGTGTCAGGGTGCGCGATATCGGCCAGCGGCGCGCAGTTGATGTCGATACCGACCTTGCGCAACTCCAGCGCGATGATGATGGCGCGCAACTCCATCGCGCGGGCAGGGTCGAAGGCGCGGCGCGTCTCGCGCAGCGCATCGGGCCAGATGCGCCAATGCGGAGCGCCCAGACGCTGGACGCGCCCGCCCTCCTGATCGACAAGGATCGGCAGGTTCCAGCCCACCGCGTCGCGCAACTCGGATGTCAGCGCACGCAGCTGATCGGGGCTTTCGACATTGCGCGCGAACAGGATCGCGCCCCAGGGCTGCGCCTCGGCGAAAAAGCGCGCCTCCTCGACAGTCAGCCGATGCCCTTCGCAGCCGAAGATGACCGACCGCAGTGCGCCTGCGCTCACCGGATCAGCACCGGGATGCAATCGATCTGCTGATCGACCAGGGCCGCGCAGAAGCGCCGCGAGTCGCGCTCGTCGGCAAAGCCATGCGCACGCAGCCGGTAGAAGACCGAGCCGCCGCTATGCGCGGCCTCGATCACCCGGCCGCGGTCATCAAGCAGCGGCGAGAACCGCCGCGCAAGCTGGTCCCAGGCGGCACGGGCCTCTTCGACATCATCATAGGCGCCAAGCTGCACCAGCCGCGTGCCCGGCCCCAGGGTCGCCGGATCGACATCGATATCGCGCGACCCGCTAAGCGAGGCGGCGACCGTATCCGCAAGCGTGGCGGTCAGATCGTCGCCTGCATCATTGGCAGAGCCCGACGCGGACGCACCAGAGGGGGGCGGAGCCGCGGCGACCCGCTCGCCTCGCGGCGGCGGGCGGCGCGATTCTGACACGGCGCGGCGGGTCGGGTTGTTCATCCCCAGCGCAGGCGCGGGTTCCGAGCGGTCGGCCTCTGCCGGCAGCTCCTGCGTCAGCGCGGCCGGGATCGGCTGCGTCTCGTCGCGCTGCGGGGTCTCCTCGGTCGGGGGCGGCGGGGACAGCAGCGCGTCACTCGACAGATCGAGAGGGGCGGGCGCAAGCACGATCTGCTCGCGCGGGGTGTCCTCGCTGGCCGCGGCCAGACCGTTGACCGACAGGCCCTGATGCGCCGCCTGCCGCCCGCCGGGGTCGTCGGGGGCCACGCGCACCGGCCCCTCGAGCGCACGCACCACCGGCACCCCGGCGACATCGCGCTGCATCATCTGCCACATCCATCCGCCCGCGCCCACGATCAGCGCCACCGACAGCACCGCACCCAGCGCATGGGTGATATTGCCCAGCGCGACCGGCGGCGCATCGCGTTCGGGCCGGGACGGCGCAGAATGGCGGGCATAGGGGTCATGCGCGGACGGTCCATAGCCCGGCTGCGGCCAGCCCGCGGCGGAGTGCTCCGGATGGCCAGTCACATGCGACCGCTGCGGCGCATAGCCCCGTTCCGGCAAGAGCTCTTGCGGGTGGTGGCCCGGATAGCCGGGATAGCCCGGGTAGGACGCGAACCCCTCCGGCGCGTCAAAGCCTGGATGATACCTGTTATTGCCCATGCCTGCCTCGCCCATGCACCGGACGCACGGCCCGGCGCTGCTGGTTTAACTCATCGGCAAGATGTCTGCCCGACATTGCCCTGTGCGGCGCAGTTGCGCGCCCGTGTATCCTGTGCCGGCGACCATCTTGCGCGGCCTGCCGTTCAACCGGGCGAGTGCGTCTCTAGCGCATCTCCTCGACCGGCGTGACCCCAAGGATACCAAGACCCGCGCGAATCACAACGCCTGTCGCGCGTGCAAGGGCAATTTTTGCTTTGGTTGTTGCGGGATCACCCTCTTGCACGAAGCGCAGGGCGGGCAGATCGTTGACGCGATTCCACAGCCCGTGGAATTCGGCGGCCAGTTCCGACAGGTATACGGCGACGCGATGCGGCTCTTGCGTGCGGGCCGCAAGCTCCACGATCCGCGGCCACTCGGCCAGCTTGCGGATCAGCGCAAGCTCGGCCTCGTGCTCGACCAGCGCCAGATCAGCGCCCGCCAGGGCAGTGTCCGACACGTCGATCCCGGCCTCGCCCGCCTTGCGCAGCACCGAATGCACGCGGGCATTGGCGTATTGCACATAGAACACCGGATTGTCCTTCGACTGCTCGAGCACGCGGTCGAAGTCGAAATCCAGCGTCGCGTCGTTCTTGCGTGTCAGCATGACGAAGCGGGTGACGTCCGCCCCCACCATCTCGACCACGTCGCGCAGGGTGACGAAGGTGCCCGCGCGCTTGGACATCTTGAAGGGCTCGCCGTTCTTGTAGAGCTTCACAAGCTGGATCAGCTTGACCTCCAGCGGCACACGCGCATTCGACAGCGCCGAGACCGCCGCCTTCATCCGCTTCACATAGCCGCCGTGATCGGCACCGAAAATGTCGATCAGCATGTCGAAATCGCGCGAAATCTTGTTGTAATGATACGCGATATCGGGCGCGAAATAGGTCCAGCTCCCATCCGATTTCTTGATCGGGCGGTCCACGTCGTCGCCATGCGCGGTCGAGCGGAACAGCACCTGCTCGCGCGGCTCCCAATCCTCGGGGGTCTTGCCCTTGGGCGGCTCGAGCACGCCTTCATAGATCAGCCCCTGCGCGCGCAGCCGCGCGATGGCGGCCTCGATCTCGCCAGTGCCGTACAGCGCCTTTTCCGAGGCATAGACATCCATCGTGACGCCAAGCGCGGCCAGATCCGCCCGGATCATCGCCATCATCCGGTCAGTGGCGAAATCGCGCCCCGTCTCCAGCCAGACCGATTCCGGCTGGTCGAGAAAACGGTCACCGAACTCGGACTTCAGCGCCTCGCCCACCGCGATCAGATATTCGCCGGGGTAGAGCCCGGCCGCGATCTCGGGCGACAGGCCATGCGCCTCACGGTAGCGCTCATAGGCCGAGCGCGCCAGCACATCGACCTGCGCGCCGCCATCGTTGATGTAATATTCGCGCGTGACGTCATAGCCCGCATAGGCCAGCAGATTCGCCAGCGCATCGCCCACCACGGCCCCGCGCGCATGGCCGACATGCATGGGCCCCGTCGGGTTGGCCGAGACGAACTCGATATTCACGCGCACCCCCTGCCCCAGCGTCGCGCGCCCGAAATCGCCGCCCTGCGCCAGGGTCGTCGCCACGACAGTGTGCCAGACGGGCGCGGCCAGCCGCAGGTTCAGAAAGCCCGGCCCCGCCACCTCGGCCGAGGCAATGCGCGCATCCGCCAGCAGCTCTGCCGCCAGCGCGTCCGCAATCTCGCGCGGGCGCAGACCGGCGGGCTTGGCCAGCACCATCGCGGCATTGGTGGCCATGTCCCCATGCGCCGGATCGCGCGGCGGCTCGACCGTGACAGCCTCCAGCGACAGCCCTGCGGGCAGCGTGCCTGCATCGGCCAGCCGGTCCAGGCAATGCAGCACCAGCGCGCGGATATCGGAAAACAGGTTCATCAACTCGGCCCCTTCGCAGACGCCCCTGCCCTACGCTGCACCCACGAGGGCGTCAATGCCGCACGGGGGCTTGCGACGCCCCGGCCTGCCGCTATGGTCGGATCTCCAAAGCAGTGGGGGGAAAGACACATGCGCTGGGGCATATTGGGCGCGGCCAAGATCGCACGGACGGAACTGGCCCCGGCGATGCAGCTTGCACGCGGGGCCGAGTTGGTGGCGCTGGCCACGCGCGATCCCTCGCGCGCCGCGCCCTTCCAGGCGCTGGCGCCCGGGCTGCAGGTCCATGACAGCTACGAGGCGCTGCTCGACGACCCCTTGGTCGATGCCGTCTACATCCCGCTGCCCAATCACCTGCATATCGAATGGTCGCTGCGCGCCGCCGAAGCCGGCAAGCATGTGCTGTGCGAGAAACCCATCGCGCTCGAAGCCCCCGAGATCGACCGCCTGATCGACGCGCGCGAGCGCACCGGCAAGCTGATTGCCGAGGCCTTCATGGTCGCCCATCACCCGCAATGGGCCCTCGCGCGCGAGCTTCTGGAGGCAGGCGCCATCGGCACGCTGGAACATGTCGAGGGGGTATTCACCTACACCAATCGCGACCTGACCAATATCCGCCATCAGGCCGATATGGGCGGCGGGGGCTTGCGTGATATCGGCGTCTATCCCTGCATCACCACGCGGCTTGTCACGGGGGCCGAACCCGAACGGCTGCGCGCCGATCTCCGCTGGCAGAACGGGGTCGATGTGTTCGCGCGCGTCTGGGCGGATTTCCCGGGCTTCACCCTGTCCTTCTATTGCGGGATGCAGCAGGCTCGCCGCCAGCACATGCTGTTTCACGGCCAGGACGGGTGGATCGAACTCGGCGCGCCCTTCAACGGCCCGGTCTTCGGCGACTGCACCGTCGCGTGGCACCGCGACGGCGAGACCCGGACGCGCCGCTTCAACGCCGCCAACCAATACGCGTTGATGCTGGAAAGCTTCGCGGCCAGCGCCACGACCGGCGC